>JAGHSE010000050.1 GCA_018066015.1 Candidatus Colivivens equi | reverse complement strand
GTTCGTTAAATGAGTATATAAATAATATCAATATGAAAAAGTACGTCTTGATAAGTGCGGAAATATATTTGCAGATATGCAAACAATTTCATAACTTTGCATCTTAATATTAAAGTAACCCCAATTATTATGTCACTGTTTCTTTATAACACACTAACGAGAAGAAAAGAAGAATTCAAGCCGTTGAATGCGCCTCATGTAGGAATGTATGTATGCGGTCCTACGGTTTATGGCGATGCACATTTGGGTCATGCACGACCAGCAATCACCTTTGACATATTATTCAGATACCTTCTGCATATAGGTTACAAGGTTCGCTATGTTAGAAACATCACGGATGTTGGCCATCTTGAGCATGATGCAGACGAAGGTGAAGATAAGATTGCAAAAAAAGCCAGGCTAGAAGAATTGGAACCAATGGAAGTGGCACAATATTATATGAACCGCTTTCACGATGCAATGCGAGCACTGAATGTACTAAGTCCAAGCATTGAACCATTAGCTTCAGGACATATCATAGAACAAGAAGAGTTGGTGAAGCAGATTCTTAAGAATGGTTTTGCATACGAAAGTAATGGTTCTATATATTTCGACGTTGAAAAATATAACCAAAAATATCATTACGGCAAATTATCAGGAAGAAACCTTGATGACATCATCAACAATTCACGAGAACTTGCAGGAGTAGGTGAAAAGAAAAATCAAGCAGACTTTGCTTTATGGAAAAAAGCACAACCAGAACATATTATGCGTTGGCCAAGTCCTTGGAGTGATGGTTTTCCGGGATGGCACTGCGAATGTACCGCAATGGGAAGGAAGTATCTTGGAGAACACTTTGATATTCATGGAGGCGGAATGGATCTTATCTTTCCTCATCATGAATGTGAAATTGCTCAAGCAGTAGCTAGTCAAGGTGACGAGATGGTACACTATTGGGTACACAACAATATGATTACCATCAATGGTCAAAAAATGGGAAAGAGCCTGGGAAACTTTATCACACTACCAGAGTTTTTTGAAGGCAAACACGAGAAGTTAGACCAGGCATATAGTCCTATGACCATTAGATTCTTCATTCTTCAAGCTCATTATCGTAGCACAGTAGATTTCAGCAACGACGCACTGCAAGCAGCAGAGAAGGGACTTGAAAGATTGATGGACGGATATACATTACTTCAAAACATAAATGTATGCGACGGTACAAGCGACAATAGTGTCGGTATGGACTATGTTGAAAGCCTTAAAGCAAAATGCTATGAGGCAATGAATGATGATCTAAATACACCAATAGTAATCAGCAATTTGTTTGATGCCTGCAAAACAATAAATCAAATAGCAGACAAGAAACTCAGTATAAAGGAAGATGTCAGAAAAGCTTTTGCAGAAATATTCAGCTTATTTACATTTGATATTCTTGGACTGACAAACAGGCAACATAGCACAAATGGCGAGCAACAATCATTAGCACGTGAAGAAGCATTCGGTGAAGTTGTCAACATGCTACTTGAACAACGTAAAAAAGCTAAAGAGGCAAAAGATTGGGCTACGTCAGATGCCATACGCGACAAGTTGGCTTCACTAGGATTTGAAGTCAAGGATACAAAGGATGGAGTAAGTTGGAAACTAAATAAATAGATATATGAATAATCTTAGAAGAACCCTAACAATATTATCTCTTGTCTTTGAGATTATCTGTCTGGTTGCATGCATTTGGGTGTATTCAGTGCTACAAGATATGTTAAGTTTCTTGATGGTACTAATATTTGCTATTGCAATCATCATTACAGGATGGACATTTATAAAATCTTACAGGAAATAATTGTTTCGTAAATAAAATAATTGTCTTATAAGTAGGCGACCCCTATTCTATAAGACAATTATTATTTT
>JAGHSE010000043.1 GCA_018066015.1 Candidatus Colivivens equi | reverse complement strand
TTGATTCCTATTGTAACGAATGTATTCTCAGATATAATATCTACGATGTTGGAATACTTCTTGACTCGTATTTTCTAATACGGAAGGTCACAAGAGTGCCAAGTTTTTATCAACTTGGCACTTTATTCATATTTCACCAACTCCCTTGGTAGGGCGATGTATTTGGGGCAACCCCAATCGCCGTCAATGATGTATTGTTTCACTATATTTTCATCAAAATGGTTGACAAATGCTTCTCGTATGCGGGCACATTTCTCATTGATGGAGTTCTTGGTCGGGTCACAGACATCATGAATACTGGTCCTTATCTTTTCATCATTCGTCCGATGGGTGATGGCTTGATAAATAGATAACAATTCTTCTTCATAATCCGGCAGGTACTTGAATCGAATTCCTTCCGGATGGCGGAGAAAGAGCAAATAGACCGCTTTGGGTAATGGCGACATACAAATCTCGGTATTATTATATTGCGTCAAGAAGAAACGGTAATCAGATGTAATGACTAATTCACTCAATTCGATATGCGGACTGACCAACGATTGCAAAACTAACTGATCAACACCCCATTTTCGGAGTTGTTTTATCTTTTCCCTAATTTCATCCATCAGTTTTTGGCTTTCTATCTCAAATCGTCCATCTGCATCATCCCCCATATCAAAACTCTCTATATTTATGTCGCTGTAGACTATAGGGACATAGGGTATATAAGGTATTGGTCCAAATGGATCCTTTGAGACTTGTGCGCGAAGTTCTGCAAGACGTTTTGTGACATCCGCACATGCTTCCCCAATAAGGAGAATCATATTTAGCAACAAATCCCATCGTCCATCAGGAATCTCATAAAATTCATACACACCATGCTCTATGATTGTTTGGGATGAGTTCTGCTCCAAGATAGATCGAAAATGTATCAAGCAACACTTGGTGGAAGCATAACTAACAGGAGAAGCGATATATGGGGATCTTTCCCATTTGTGAGCCTTGTAATCTGTGATTTCTGGATTGAGCAGTTTGTTCAATTCGGCATCTGTTAGGGGCACGTCGCGTGAAAAGGCTGTTGGGTCCACATAAGCCCACGAACCGTCAGAAGCCAATGTCTGCGCAATTTTCGGCAGATAGACAAATCGTTTGCCAATGGCTTCGCATTGGGCAGCCAATAAATCATAATTATCCTTGATATATTGGTTGATTTGTGGCTGATACTCGTTTTCTACATAGATAATATCCGTTGAACCGTACAAATATCTATCAAAGGTAATATATCCGCCGGAAAGAACAATGCCTTTTTTCTCTTCCATAATGTTAAATTTTATGCAAAGATACAATAAATTTTTCATATTTACAAATTTCTGCATGTTTTTTGCAAGGCTTGCAGAAATCTAAAATCCTTTGTCACGTCAAAAATAAGCAGTAACTTTGCATCGTCAAATCAAATTTATTCACCATCAAAATCAGATTATTGACGCAAATATAAATCTACTGCTAAATAAATCTTTAATACCTCTACATTATGAAAATAGTTAAATATGACGAAGAACGCAGGGATTACATCGTGGAAATAGATAGATATACGAGTCACGAAATACTTGAATGTTTGGATTACTTGGAGCATCTCCATAAAGACCTTATTGATGGTGTACCAGAGCACGGTGAGGTGATATATCCATGTCGCACAGTGAGTAAGATATGGGAATTGTCAAAAAAGTTAGAAAAATTAACAGAAAACCATATTATTCCATGAAAAAACTTATTTTTATTCTCGTACTCCTGCGGCGTGTTTATTGTCTTGCCACAAATCGGCTACCAACTCGGAACAAATTAAGTCAAACGTTGAACAAAGCCCAAAGGATGTTTCTCTATTGCCCGATTGGAATATGGAGATTGGCACTTTTAAAGATTCTGCCCAATGTATTGCTGCTAATATGGCTATACACGCATCTAAAAATTATGATGCGTTCATGGCAGTTTTGTTAAACTACTCTCCCATACCAATACCCCAATCAGCGACTCCATATCAACGATATAAGATGGCAAAAGCACAATTTGATAGTATTTGCTTATTCGAGCCGACCGGTGGTACAGGTATACTCTATTTGTATAGTGAGTTTTGTCAACTGTTTAATAGTGTTGCATCTGAACATCTACAAACAGAGTTGCGAGAAATGGGATTATTAACTATGGAGGAAGATTCTGCATGGGCTCAATATTTTCGTGCAATGGATTTAGTAATAGATTCCGTTGTCATGTGTCGTCCTAGTGGTCAGGGAAATATAAGCGAATTGGAAGCATACGCATTTTTTTACGATTTGCAAAAACAACAATTAAAGGCTTTTGAAGAAGAATATTTCGCTACTGATTCAGCGTATTATCATGAACAACACCCAACCATCACAGAGCAAGATTTTAATTCAGCATACGATTACTTATACAAACACCAACGATTGTGGGAAGGGGATGAGGAATTTAGCGAAATTACTATGTACGAAGTCCCTATTGCTGAACGCAAGAAGGCTATTGATGCAGATAAAAAAGCATGGCAAAACTTGTTAGATGTTCGTGTACAAATTGCAAATGACTTACCAAACAAATATCGTTTTGCATATCAAAATGCCACAGAAAACATGAAGCGTAGTAAAATTATTATGCTCAAAAATCTATATAAAGAGTTCCGTCTTTTACCGAGTAATGATGATGGCAGTTACTACCTTAAACGCGATTGTTCTGACAAAGAACTCCGCGAATATGATTTTGATAAGGCATACAAAATGATAATGGGATATGACTTTTCCTAAAAACATTGACACTTGCACTAAAATAGTTGACAATGCAACGTGATTCAGAAATGAGTCACGTTGTTTGTTTACGATATAAAGCGGTGAAACCGCCATAGAAGAGTAATGGCGGTATGGCGGTGTGGCGGTTTCCGCCATTCCGCCACGACCGCCACTGGGATGTGTGGCGGAACAATCGCAAGAGAGAATGTTGTTGCGGGTTACGGATTGCGGATGAAACCGCAACCCGCAATCCGCAACTGCTATTATGTAGCGGAAACCATAGAAAGGCGCTGGAGGCGCCGGTGAATCGGTGAAGGAGCGCAATCCTATTAGAGGGACGCGGAAAGAACGCGGAAATCACGCCCAAATCACGCGGAAAAAGTAGGCAAATAGTACGAAAAAATCAAGGCAAATAGTACGAAAACAGTACGGAGATCCTTCAGTAATAACTAACCTATAACTAACGTATCACTAAGGTATCGCTAAGGTTAGACACGAGTTGGGCCTTGTATTTTTATACACAAGCACAAAAAAATACTTCCTCACGTGCGCGATACGTATATTTAAGGTCTTGATTATCGACTTTTGCGGATAAAATGATAAAAAAATAAAAAAAAATTCACAAATAGTTGGTAGTGTCATATTTTTTTTGTAATTTTGCAAGTCCTTACGATAAAACCTGCATTTATTGGGATAAATTAAATACAAAATCAAGACACAACTTGTTGTGGATTGAAGAGGAGGAAGAACGCAGCGCTTTAATTGGCAACGCCAATTCGTTTAGCGGAGTTTCTTCCGACGAAGGAGAGATGCTCGAGTGGTTTAAGAGGCACGCCTGGAAAGCGTGTAAACTCCAAAAGGGTTTCCGGGGTTCGAATCCCCGCCTCTCCGCAAA
>JAGHSE010000328.1 GCA_018066015.1 Candidatus Colivivens equi | reverse complement strand
CATAGAAGTTATTGCTGCGATCATTCTTCGTGATGGCAAGCTCTTCGCCACCCAACGAGGGTATGGAGAGTGGAAGAACTGGTGGGAGTTCCCTGGGGGAATGATTGAACCAGGGGAAGCTGGCTGCCCGCTGACCTTGAGATAATTCCGCTGATAGCAGAAGTGTTATGATACTCTGAACCAATCAAAGATTGACGTTGAGTTGTGTTATACAATCTGTATGACGAATCCGATAAAGAGGTTTTTGAAGGAATTGTCTGTCAAATAGAAATATGATATAGAATTAATACCTATGGAGTAACAATTGCTGCAAGTGTGATTCCGCTGGTTGTTAAAATATAGAATTATGGATAAAAGAACATATAATATTTACTGTGACGAAAGTTGCCACCTTGAGCATGATGGAATTAAACCTATGCTTTTGGGGTGTATATGGTGTCCGGAGGATAAGAAGGATGCAATCTTTGCTCGTCTTCGTGAGATCAAAATCCGTAATGGCATCAAGCCGCATTGCGAATTGAAGTGGAATGCCGTATCTCCTTCAAAATTGTCCTATTATCTTGACTTGGTCGATTATTTCTTTGATAATAGTGACTTACATTTCAGAGCTCTTGTAGTTCAAGATAAGACAAAATTGAATCATGAGGCATACGGACAGTCGCATGACCAGTTTTATTACAAGATGTATTTTGACTTACTTAAGACAATAATTGCACCTCAATACTCGTATAATATTTATATTGATATAAAGGACACTCAGGGACAGAAGAAAGTTGAGCGACTGCGTGATGTGCTGTGTAATAATGCATACGATTTCAATAAAGAAGTTGTATCACGAGTTCAACAAGTCAGGTCTCATGAGGTAGAACTGGTTGAATTGGCCGATTTCTTTACCGGGGCACTTGGTTATGTACATAGAGGGCTAACAACAAGTGATGCCAAAATGAAGATAATCGATAAGATTCGTCAAAAGAGTGGTTATTCCCTGACCATGTCCACACTGGTGAGGGAAGAAAAGTTCAATATATTTATTTGGAAAGGTAGAGCTGTAGTAAATGGTTAATATAGATGAACTCCCAGAAATAATTTGCCTTGAAGACTATGGAGGTGACTACCATAGTTATATAGATGCGGTTTATGAAGTCTTTGCTAGAGATTTCATGCATCATCATCCGGCTTTTGGCTCACATGTGTTGAAACTAAAGTATCATCCTGAGTTTCAGCAAAGAGCTTATACTTTCTATCACATGACTCACCATGGAGAGAAGGAAGATGAGCGTGAACCAGACCTTCGCAGATGTGAACGTATGCCATGGGCAAGACCAACAATCGAAAAGGTTGTTGAGTTTGACTTGAAATTTTGGGAACAGGAGCGCAACGGTAAATCACGTGTTTGCATTTGGATGGAGGTGGACAATGGTGACAACTACTTCGTGATACTTGATGTGCGAAAGACTTTTGTCCTGATATGGACGGCATTCTATGCTGATTACCCACATCAGGCCAAGAAGAAACAGAAGGAGTATGAAGCTTGGTTAGCATCAATAGGAGGCGTTGTGATGACTCCAGACGAATTGGTCGCTGATATTCAAAGTAGGCTCCCATATAACAAAGCAAGGGTCGCTTGCAAGCAAACGACCCCGTAACTCCTTTAACAACTTGGTTAATGAGCTGGTGCAAAGTTACGGATTTTTTCTCAAAAACAATCAAAAGTCGCTGAGAATTTTCAAAAAAGGATAAAATTAATGATAAAAACCATTGTTTTGACTACAACTGGCATCTGTTAATGATTAAAATGAATAAATGACTGACTATGTTTGAACGTCCAAGAATCATAGATGTAGAGCGAAAGCCAAGGAAGTGCCTTAAATGTGGCGAACGTGTGGTGGTAAGGGATGTGACAAACGGTTAAACGAGCGTGGGATCATAAAGACTAAAAATAGATCAATAGTATTATGTGGAACATAGAATTAACAAAATCTGATAAACGGCTTTGCCGTGAACTTATTCATGTTGGTTTGGAACGTGAATGTAGGAAGTTTGTGGAGGATGTGCAGAAGATTGCCTTTAAGCCGATTCCTTTGGCAGAACTTAATGCCTCTTATCAAGAGGAGAGTGGGGTAGCAGTCGAAGGTCCTTGGCACAAGCAGTACATAAAGATATTCAATAAGGTGCGC
>JAGHSE010000032.1 GCA_018066015.1 Candidatus Colivivens equi | reverse complement strand
GTGTTATGGGAAAGGGAAAATTACAAAAATTTGCCGATATGGCAGCAAATCCATTGGTTGTAGAATGCCCCTACAGTGTGTTGATGAATGAAGGATTTGGACTTAAAGGGAAATGGCATAGTGACTTTTTTAAGAACGACAACCCAGTCGTTCTTGAACTTGGTTGTGGCAGAGGGGAATACACTGTAGGTCTAGCTCGTATATTCCCCAATATAAATTTTATTGGAGTTGACATCAAAGGTTCTCGTATGTGGCACGGAGCAACTACTGCAATAAATGACAATATGACTAACGTGGGATTTCTGCGTACTAACATTGAATGTATTGACAAGTTGTTTGGTAATGATGAAGTTAATGAAATTTGGCTTACTTTCAGTGATCCCCAAATGAAGAAACCAACTAAACGTCTTACATCTACATATTTTTTGGAACGATATAGAAAATTTGTAGTTGACGGCGGAACAATTCATGTAAAGACTGACAGTAATTTTCTTTATACCTACACCAAACTAATGGCAGAATATAATCATCTGCAGATTATATCTGCTACTGATAATCTTTACCATAATGAGGGTGATAACTTTACAACTGCCAAGGCTCTCCAGACATACTATGAGCAAATGTGGTTGGAAAAAGGACTAGGTATAAAATATATTTGTTTCAAACTTTCCAAGGAGGGAACACTCGAAGAATCGGGTATTGAAATACCTATGGACAACTATCGTTCTTATGACCACGAAATGGTAAAAGAAATAAAAATGGCAAAATAGAATATAAATGGTAAATTCATAATTAGAAAATAATCATATGTCCCTATATCCAAATCTTATAAAAGAAGCCTTGATGACGGTACGCTATCCTGGCAATGGTAAGAATCTCATTGACAATGAGATGTTGTATGATGATATGAGAATTGACGGAATGAAAGTAAGTTTTTCACTTGTATTCCCCAAAAATCCTGACCCCTTCAGTAAATCTGTGTGTAAAGCAGCAGAAGCAGCCATTCACCGAGAAATCAGCAACGATGTAGAAGTGACAGTAAACACTCGTTTTCAGATTCAAGCCAAGACAGAAGATGAAGAGACTATTAAGTATCTCCGTCCAAAACATATTATAGCAGTTTCAAGCGGAAAAGGTGGAGTTGGCAAATCTACTGTTGCTGTTAATCTGGCTATTGGACTTGCGAGGATGGGTATGAAAGTCGGATTGCTTGATACAGATATATTTGGGCCGTCTGTTCCTAAGATGTTAAACGTAGAAACGGAACGCCCATGTGCTGTTAATATTGACAATAAGGATTTGATACAACCTATTGAACAATATGGAGTTAAACTACTCTCAATAGGTTTCTTCATCGACCCAGACCAGCCAACCCTCTGGCGTGGAGCTATGGCTACAAATGCTTTAAAGCAATTACTCACTGAGGCTAACTGGGGCGAACTGGATTATTTCATTCTTGACACACCTCCTGGTACAAGTGATGTTCATCTTACCCTCATTCACGAATTGCAGATTACGGGAGCTATTATCGTCAGCACACCGCAGCAGGTTGCGCTTGCCGATGCAAGAAAGGGTATAAACATGTATCTCAACGACAAGGTGAATGTGCCAATACTCGGGCTTGTAGAGAATATGGCATGGTTCACTCCAGCAGAACTGCCAGAAAACAAATATTACATTTTTGGTAAAGATGGAGTAAAAAATCTTGCCGAAGAACTCAGCCTTCCTTTGCTTGCTCAGATTCCACTTATTCAGAGTATTCAGGAGAGTGGTGATAATGGCCTTCCTGCTGTGCTTAACTCTGCTAGTCAAGATGGTATTGCATTCATGGGACTTGCAGCAAGGATTGTCAGTATTTGCGATAAATTGTAAACATTATATTCATTATACTTA
>JAGHSE010000048.1 GCA_018066015.1 Candidatus Colivivens equi | reverse complement strand
CTTTGACTCTGTTTAAGAAATACTTCTGATAATTTTGTTCCAGATATTCCTGTGCGTAACAATCTTCTTCTTTATAGTTATTCTTTTCGTAAGCGACTATTTCTTTAGGCGTCAGCCTAAATCCAATTATCTTAGCCGGATTACCCTTAACAATGGCATACGGTGGGACTTTTTTTTCTACAACAGTGCCAGCACCTATTAACGCCCCTCGACCTATTTCACCAACTCCAGGCATAATTATTGCTTTTGACCCTACCCATACTCGATCGCCAATTGTCAATGGCGTTTGACGAATCGGCTTCTTGTTCTTATCTAAATTGTCGTACAGTTCAATATCATGAGCATGAGAAAGTATTTTTACTCCTTCCGAAATTGATACTCTATTTCCAATGATAACATCGCCAGTATAATCGATATCGACATCTCTAGCGAGCAATACGTGATCGCCAATTTCTATACGGCCATCTCCATAATGTTGGCGAGTCAACGTAACATTATATTCCACAAACAGGTTGCTTCCTGTATTATAATAATTTGTATAGGCTTTATTCCTTTTTTCACGATAACCTACTAATTCATACTTGAAATCGGTATATTTGTTCAAGAATTTTCTGGTTCGACGGAAATCTTTTTGCCACTCATCCCTAATACGTCCTTTCTCCCTGTAGTCTTTACCCAAAGTTTCTCGTTCTTCCCGACTCAAATCATACATCTTCTCCTCAACATACTGATTACTCCACATCTTGTATTTCTTGAAAGCAACAAGTATATCAAAGAAAACCATCAATCTATTCTTCCCAGCATGGTTATCAGATACTTGTTTTGAGTGCTGCCACCCATATTTTATCACTTGCAGAATCCTATTCATTTCAAAAATAATAATGATTTTTTTAATACTAAATAGCAAATCAATGCGGTAGGTTATAAAGAATATTTTATTTTAAACGAAATAGGATATTTCCCATCTTTAGGGCTAAGTAGCATCTCATACAAACTTTCAATCATTTGAGCCATGTCATAACTAGGAGACCAACCAAAAGATGTTTTAAATAGCGTATTGTCCATCCCAATATTTTGTTCAATATCTGCCGGGGTTCGCTCTATAGAGATTTTAAGGCCATATCTACTCTCGCCAATATTTTTAACAATCTCAGCTATTTGATATAAACTATTTTGCAGGCCAGTGCCTATATTATATGATTCCAAAAACTTTGTATTTGATTCTTCTATCAAAGTATTCACTGCCGATGCGGCATCACGAACATCTAAGAAAGAGAACATCTGGTGTCCTCCGATAAGCGATATGGGCTTCCCTTCAATTGCGTTTTGAACAAAAACCTTTAAGAATCTTGCATTTTCGCACAAAGACGATAGTCGAATATTGGTCCAATTTGTATCTGTCTTTGCAAAAGCTAGGCGGACCATATTTTCAGATGCCACTTTGGCCATTGCATACAAGTCGTTGGGTCCCAGTGGAGCATTCTCTCTCCATAATGGCAAGGATGCATTTCCATACACGCTTTGAGAAGAGATATTAATAAAAGTGCACTTTGGGTTTTGCTTGATTTTCTGAAGAAGAGTATAGAGATACTGTAGCGAATTTGAATAATCCAACCCATTTCCCGCTCTAGCAAATGCCGTATGAATCACAATATCAAATGCATGCTGTAATGGATCCATCCGAATGAAGTCATCTAATGAAATGCAGCTGACATTATTATTCCTATATAGCTGATGAAGGTGTTGATGATTGGAACTTAACAAAACCAATTCATAGTCTCCACCTAACAAATATGAATTAATAAGTTCAGTTGCCAATAGGCCACTGGCACCAGTAACTAATATCCTTTTCATTTTAGACTTCCTATATTAAATCTGACACATATATCATTCCCTTGCCTATCCAAAACAGATACATTCTCATTAATCTTCTGCATAACGTCTGTTAGCATCTGTTTACTGTCAGCCACAATGAAGAAACGCAGAACTATCTGTTTTAGTGTGTCTCCAGAAGGGATTGTATCCCCTTCTTTGTATCGGCATTCGTGGTATATTATTTGTGGCGTATCCGAAACAACTCGTTGGACCCCTACAATTTTATCGATGATTCCTCCCGGAGAAGCCATTGAAAGGATGCAACAATGCTTACCTCTCATTGCTGGTATGTCTTCAAAAGGTTGATTTACGGATGCTTTTCCTAACATACAATAATCCACCAAGTCTTCAAGATAGTTATACCCAAACAGTTGTTGTAATAATCTATAGGGAGCCTCGCCTGCACTACGCAACCCTGCTTCAAAAATACAAAAACGGTCACTTGCTCTGTTATACAGTCCTTGAACAAAAAATACTCCAGAAACCAAATCAAGAGAGCCACACATCGCAACCACTCTTGGATCCACTTGTCGCTGAAAATCTGACAATATTGGTGATGGATATAACCTTGCAATTGGAATGCTTGCAGAATTCGGACCATGCAGTAGTGCTGGATATCTAGTATCCAATGATACCAAATGCGCAAGACCATTGTCTATTACATAATGAGCCGTAAATTCTTCCCCTTCAAAAAATTCCTCCACAATCACTTCGCCACATGAGGAAACGGCCTTGGCATCATTTATTGCTTGGTATAATGATTCTATATCCCTACATATAGTCACCCCATTCGAGGAACTGCCATCAACAGGTTTTACAATCACCGGGAACTCACAGTCGATTGGACGACCCGCTACAGGTCCGCAATAATACGTTTGGGGGCAAGGAATACCGTGTCGGGTACATAGTTCTCTAAAGCACCTCTTATTCTCAATCATCTCCCATTGAACCCGATTGCAATAAAAGAAAAAACCATTTGATTCGGCTAACTTGATTGCTTGAACAAGGTTGAACTCGCTCACTCCAGCCAAAACAGCAGTCACATTATTCTCTTCTACAATACGCTGAAGGGATTCCAAATCAGCCGTACTTATTGAGAATGACTGGTCAGCAAACTGTTTGGCAGTCGACCTATCCGAAGGTAAATAATCTGCAACTAATGTTTTGGCGCCATGGTTTTTAGCATATCTGACGATATCTACCGAGCCAACACTTGTGCCTAACATTAGGAGCGTTTTACCTTCAAATTTGTCCATTCTTTTATATATAATGAGTTTATA
>JAGHSE010000447.1 GCA_018066015.1 Candidatus Colivivens equi | reverse complement strand
GCATACTCTGCAGGACAAATTGGCTTAGAAGAATTGTTGGCCTCAGTTCCTGAAATCACTGATTTAGCAGACATTAATGGCGAACAGATTTGCAGTATCGGTTCACAAGACATGGATGAAACCATTTGGTTGAAATTATCTACAAGAATAAACACATTATTAGATAGTGATGATTGCGATGGTATTCTTATTACCCATGGAACTGATACAATGGAGGAAACAGCTTATTTTCTTAACCTCACCGTACATTCCGACAAACCAGTAATACTTGTAGGAGCAATGCGATCATCATCAGCTATTTCTGCAGATGGTCCTGCAAATCTTTATAATGGAATTGTAGCCCTTGCTGATCCTGATTCACGAGGACGAGGTGTAATGTGTTGCATGAACACTAAACTCATTGACGCCAAAGATGTCATAAAGCGTCATACCACAGATTTAGCCACTTTTGAAGGTGATGGTTGTATTGGATATGTCTATGGCAAGAAGGCTTACTATAATAGGAAAGTAACATTTGCACATACCACACTTTCTGAATTTAATGTAGATACCTCAACAAAATTACCAAAGGTTGGCATTGTGTATGGTTATGCAGGATGTTCAGAATTGCCGTTTAAGGCATTTATGGAAGCTGATTTTGATGGTATTATTATTGCGGGGGTTGGCGACGGCAATATTCACAAGAATTTGTTTGCACTAGCCGCACAGGCTGCCAAATCAGGCATTATTGTCGTTAGATCATCACGTTGTTGTACAGGACCGACATGCCTAAATGGAGAAGTGGATGATGATAGATATCACTTCGTAGCCTCGCAAAATCTCAATCCACAAAAAGCTAGAATACTCTTAATGCTTGCGTTAACAAAAACTAGAGACTGGAAACAAATCCAGCACTACTTCATGGAATATTAAGTTACTTTGTATTATAAGTTGCGTAAACCACATTGAGTTTTATCTTGTCGTTTCCACCAACAAGACGAGCACTTGACATTGAGAAGTCATGACACAATTTGACTAGGTAATTGGACGTGTCATACGTTGGCAACACTGGAATAACGTACACCTTATTATAATTAGGAGATGCTGTTCCGTTCCTTCTTTCTGTAACCATCTGTGAAATCAAAGGTGAAAGGTTATTGAAGTTGTATGTATTAGTCTTTGCAGAATATGTGGCAAGATATGAAGTTTGACTGTCTGCGACTTTGTAATTTTCAAAATAACCTTTATAATCGTCACATCTTACTAACAGAACATTTTGTGGAATACTGAGTTTAAAATCACTCTGAACTCTATCATTGTAACGTGTAAGTGTTAATTTTACGGAATTGATGGAGTCGTTTTTGTGTTGCGATGCTAAAAAATCATCTATCGGAAATTCTATCTCAGTGAATAATCCTGCTGGTGACTTTACGTATGTAGATGTCGAATCATTTATAAGTTTTTGCAAGTTGGTATTTTCAAATCTTGTTGCTTGAATAACTTCTTCAGTAGAACCAAATGAATTACTGCAATCAACATATACTGAATCTGTTGCAGAATCATACCAATCATAATAAACATTCATTTTGCTGATATCAATATATGCTAATGCACCGTCACCTGCCTCTAACTTAAAATAGAAACCTTTTGCTCCAGTTATGCCACTCTTGATAAATGCTTCGGCATTTTTAAAACATTCTGGTCGTTTTAGATATGTATCATATATCTGCTGACCAATCTCATGAGGTAGATTTATGCAAATGTTCGTAAAATGCTTATCGCCCCAGCGTTCCGAATCCTCTATTGTATAGTCCGCAATAGTAAACCATTTTTGGACTAATGGCTGTTTGGTATTGTCGTAATATGTTTCTGGAACTATGTTAGTATAGTAGTCAATATCTGGATTTAGTACCGAATCAAGGGGATAGACGGAAATCTTTAATGGCTGAATAGAATCACCTATGAAATCTTGCACATATAAACGCAAATCTATTTTTTTAATATAATGGTTAACTACAGAGTCTGGAAATTCAAAACTCTCTGTGCAATGGAACTGCGCAAGAAAATCTGACTTTATAGATGTTTCTGTTTCCGGGTCAGTAAATCTACCTAAATACGAGACACTAGAACGTGCAAGTACATCTCCTGCTGGTACTGTCCTTGTTGTTGCATAATAAGTAGCTTCTGCTGAATGGATAATATCTTGAGAAGGCATCATGCCAGAACCCAAAGTATCAGTATTATCATCACATGAGCACAAAACTAATACTGAAACAAATGTATATAATATCAATCTCTTCATCCTTCTATCTCAATTAAGTATCATTAATTTGAAATTTGCAATGCTGTTGCAAAATCATTTACTGCTATTCTTTACCTAATATTTTGTCGTAAAATTTCTTGTAAGCATCCACACACTTTGAATCTGGTTGATAAGACAACACTGGAATACTTAATAATTTTGCATATTCAATAACGTCTTCACTGACTTTTTTACTTTCAAGTATCACACCATCAGAATACTTAATTGCTATCTTCTGAATATCATCAAACCGACATTCTTTTGCTGTAATGTCTGAAACATTCTGAAAGATAGCCTCTCTAAAGTTTAGAGACTTTTCAAAATTCTTACTCAAAAGTGATGATAGTATAGGTTCCGTTGCCGAATAAACTATCTTGCAATCTGAAAATGCTGGTTCATCATTAAACGCCTTACGTATATAAAATGGCATAATTGCAGACATCCAGCCAACGCAATGAACGATGTTAGGCACCCACCCTAGTTTTTTCACGGTTTCAATAACACCTCTAGCATAGAAAATAGCACGTTCACCATTATTTGCATACTCTTTGCCTCGTGCATCAACGCCTACTCCCTTTTTTCTAAAGAAATCATCGTTATCAATAAAATAAATCTGCATACGTGCAGCCTGTATTGATGCCACTTTGATTAATAAGGAATGATCGGTGTCATTAATAATAAGATTCATACCAGAAAGGCGTATCACTTCATGAAGTTGATTACGTCGCTCATTGATAATGCCCCACTTTGGCATAAATGTGCGTATTTCAAAACCAGCTTCCTGAATAGCTTGAGGAACTTCCCGGAAACGCTTTGCTAGTGGTGTTTCTGATACGAAAGGTATCATTTCCGTATTTACAAAAAGTACTTTAGTAATGTTCATTTTTATATGCATATAT
>JAGHSE010000289.1 GCA_018066015.1 Candidatus Colivivens equi | reverse complement strand
GCGCTGATAACGCCTTTTACAAAAGAAGCAAAAGTAGATTATAAGGCACTTCACAGACTAATAAACCGTCAAATTCGTGAAGGTGCTGATTTTCTTTGTATTCTTGCTACTACTGCTGAGGCTCCATGCCTTAGTGGAGATGAAAAGGAAGAAATCAAGAAACAGATAATAGAAATAGTAGGTGGCAAAGTTCCTATTCTAATGGGATGTGGGGGAAATAATACATCAGAGGTGGTGGATGCTTTGTTGACTGAAGATTTTACAGGTGTAGATGGTATCCTGTCAGTTTGTCCTTATTATAACAAACCAACCCAAGAGGGACTTTATCAGCATTTTCGTGCTATTGCAGCTGCTACTTCTTTACCTATAGTATTATACAATGTGCCTAGCAGAACTGGAGTAAATCTCACTGCCGATACTACAATACGTCTTGCCACAGATTGTGATAATATTGTGGCTATAAAAGAAGCAAGTTGTAATCTTAAGCAAATAGAGGAAATATGCAGACGCAAACCAGATGGTTTTGATGTACTTTCAGGAGACGATGCTACTACAGCTGATATTATTCGCTTAGGAGGTAGTGGGGTAATAAGTGTGATTGGTAACGCTTTGACACAGCAATTTTCAGAACTCACACATAAAGCTATGGAAGGTCAGGATGCAGAGGTCATGGCGCTCCAAAATAAGCTTGAAAAAATGTATAAATTGCTGTTTGTTGATGGGAATCCTGCGGGAATAAAGGCTTTACTTTCATTGCAGAATAGAATAACAAATATTCTTCGTCTGCCGTTAGTACCAGCTACTGAATCCACTCAGCAAGCAATCAAAGAAGTTTATTTGAATGTTTAGATGTATTTATTGTTTTTTGGTAATCGTATTTGCTCAGCTGAGTACGGCTTTCTGTCAATCTGACTCTGTGAAGACACATTTGCTCAGTTTTGTAAAGAGTGTTAATGCTTTCAATTTGAATTATCCGCAAGAAAAAGTATATCTGCATTTTGACAATACGGGGTATTTCATAGGTGAAAACATGTGGTTCAAGGCATATGTTGTGTCAGGACCTTTAAATCAGCCTACGACTATGAGTGGTGTGTTGTATGTAGAATTACTCACGCCCGAGGGACGTATTGTACAATCAAATAAATTGAAAATAGAAAATGGTCAGGCTCAAGGACGATTTCAACTTGGGCACTTGTTGCATGCTGGATACTACGAGGTTAGAGCTTATACCAGGATGATGCTTAACTGGGATTCGTCAGGAATTTTTTCACGAGTATTTCCTATATTTGATAGGGCAACTACAACAACTGATTATATTAACCCCAAGATGACAATTCCGATAAAGAGTCAGAAAATACCAGAGGAACGTCCGAAATCAAATACTAAGATAAATAAAATTAATATGCTGTTCTTTCCGGAAGGAGGAAATCTGGTCGCAGGTCTTCAACAAAACATAGCTTTTAAGATTTTTACAGATGATGGTAGAGGGCAGAATGTAGATGGTTATATATGTGACAGTAAGGGAAATAAACTTACAACATTTGTTTCTTTACGTCAAGGAATAGGAAAATTCTCAGTTACGGCTTATGAAGACGAGCAATTGTCGGCATGCTTTACCTTCAATGGCAAAGACTATACAATCCCACTTCCGCATGCTGAAAGTTTTGGATATGTTATTACTGCATCCCAGTTACCAACTAATGGGAACATACAAATTGCTTTGCAACGTAATGTACAGAGCGAAGAAAATACAGGATTAGCTATTTCATGTAATGGTAATATAT
>JAGHSE010000373.1 GCA_018066015.1 Candidatus Colivivens equi | reverse complement strand
GGGTATAAGGTATAAACACTTCAGATGTAGCAATATTAGCATTAAAGGCTAATATGCATCCAAAGAAATATACTGCCGCCACTGTTGTTATCATTCGATTGATTTGACAATCAGCATGATTATTCATTATAGTACAGAACTCCCACACAGTCATACCCGTAATAATGCCAAACACTAGAGCAAACGTGGAGGGTCCGTAAAGAATACCACTGACTAATATGGCAACGAACGCTAAACCTGTTGCACAACGTATTATTAAATTTTTCATCACCAACCAAATAAGCCTTTTTGTTCTATCGTTTTAGGTGTATCGTCGTCTGAAGAAGTTGTATTGATAGTGCCTTTACTATCTGTATTATTTGTTTCTTCTGGAGTTTTTGTTTCTTTTGAGTCTTTTCCTGACATTTTAGCTTTTTCAACTACTGCATCAATGGCTTTCTGGCGAATAATTTGTTCGTTTTCAGAACTGTGGTCAGAAGAGTCTTTGTCTGCATCAGAACGTGAAGCCTCATCGTTAAGCGCAAGAATTTCTTCGGTACGAGATACCCAAGGTCGTTTACCAAATATTTTCTCAACATCCTCTGCATAAATTACTTCATGGTCAATAAGTAATTGAGCCAACTGAGCATGGCCTTCCTTATGTTGAGTAAGAATCTGCTTTGCACGTACATATTGTTGGTTTATGAGTTTCTTGACTTCTTCATCTATAAGTTGGGCAGTATGCTCACTATATGGTTTTGTCATCTCGTATTCACTATTTGTATAGTAACACAGATTAGGCAGAGATTCGCCCATACCTGCATAGACTATCATTCCGAGAGCTCGCTTGGTTGTGGTCTCAAGGTCATTCATAGCACCTGTAGAGATACGTCCAATGCAGAGTTCTTCGGCGGCGCGCCCACCAAGGGTAGCACAGATTTCATCAAGTATTTCTTCCTTGGTAGTAATCTGACGTTCTTCAGGCATATACCACGCAGCACCGAGTGCTTGTCCACGAGGTACAATAGTGACTTTCACAAGTGGATTGGCATACTGACAGAACCAAGAAACAGTGGCATGTCCTGCTTCATGCAAGGCAATAGCACGTTTTTCGGCAACTGTCATTATCTTAGTCTTCTTCTCAAGTCCTCCTATGATTCTATCAATAGCGTCAAGGAAAAATTGTTTTGAAACCCACGGACTATTGTGACGTGCAGCAATAAGAGCCGCCTCGTTGCACACATTAGCTATGTCGGCACCAGAAAAACCAGGAGTTTGGCGAGACAGTAAATCAACATCTACAGTTTCGTCAATCTTAATAGGTTGCAGATGGACGTTGAATATCTCTTTACGTTCATTGAGGTCAGGAAGGTCAACATGAATCTGGCGGTCAAATCGTCCGGCACGCAACAATGCCTTGTCAAGTATTTCAGAACGGTTTGTGGCTGCAAGTACTATCACACCACTGTTAGAACCAAAGCCGTCCATCTCTGCCAACAACTGATTAAGTGTTCCTTCACGTTCATCATTTGAACCCATACTTACAGATTTACCACGAGCACGTCCGATAGTATCAATCTCGTCAATGAACACAATACATGGAGCTTTCTGTTTTGCTTGCTGAAAGAGGTCGCGCACGCGACTAGCACCTACACCTACAAACATCTCAACAAAGTCAGAGCCCGACATAGAGAAGAACGGAACCCCAGCTTCACCAGCTACAGCCTTGGCAAGAAGGGTCTTACCTGTTCCTGGAGGACCTACTAACAATGCTCCCTTAGGGATTTTTCCTCCTAATTCAGTGTATTTTGCTGGATTCTTGAGAAAATCAACTATCTCATGTACTTCACGCTTGGCCTCAGCTTGACCAGCTACGTCTTTGAATAGTACTTTTGGGGTATTTTTATCTTTGCCGTCAATGAGTTTAGCCTTTGACTTACCGAAGCCAAAGACACCTCCGCCCATACCTCCACCCATACTGCGCATGATGAGAAGCCATATAACAACAATAATAACTAATGGTCCTATCTGCCAGAGTAGGTTTACAAAAAAAGTGTCGTTCTGTTCATAGTTTATCTTGCCCTGAAATTTTCCCTCATCATATTTTGCAAGGAGAAATGATTCCAGATTATCAATAGAGCCAAATTCTACTTTGACTTGTCTGTTGATATCAACAGGAGTATTACCATAAATGAATTTACGTCCTGCTTCTGAAGGGGTAAAATTCAAGATTAGTTTATCCTTATTAATGACTACCTTAGATACATATCCACTATCTACGCATTGTTGGAAATCAGTATAAGAAATTTCACGTCCACTTTTGTCTTTATCATTGAAAAAATACATACCAATGAATACACAACAAAGTATCAAGTATAACCAACTAAAATTAAATCGTGGTCCTTGTTTCTTGTCTTTTGGCTCTAACTGATTATTGGATTTATTATTATCTTTCATGTTTCAATCAATTTTACACATAAATTATTACTCAAAATCTATTCTCTTTTTTAATCAAGGTCAGGAATATCATAAACCTTGCCATCTTCCCAAAGATGATCTAAATCATAGAAAGCACGTTCTTCGGGAAGGAATACATGTACGACTATATCAGAATAGTCCATAGCTACCCAAAAACTATTTGTTAATCCATCAACAAACACTGGTTTGATAGATACTTCCTTGCGTGCGATATCCTCAACTGAGTCTGCGATGGCAGAAACCTGATTAGGAGAGCCACCTTCACAAATCACCAAAAAATTACAAATGGTATCTTCAATTTTACGCAAATCAACCACCCTAATATTACGGCCTTTCTTCTCTTGAATGCCGTGTATGATACTTTTTATTTCCTTATTTCTAATCATAGCATATTATTTCAATTTACAAAGGTACGATTAAGTGAGTAAAATACAAAATAAATGTCGATTTATTGGCTCACCAGTAAAAGCCTGTGTTTGAATAATTGAGTTAATATGCCACTATCTCTGATTTTGTTTGTACCTTTGCATCCTGTTTAACTATAATAT
>JAGHSE010000274.1 GCA_018066015.1 Candidatus Colivivens equi | reverse complement strand
CAAAAGCATCAAAATAGCAATAACACCCATAGTTCGTTAATTATTTATTTTTGCGGGGAATTTTCAACGAGCCGAATGCAGAGTCAAACTTGTTTGAACTATGCTGAGGTGAGGCAGAAAATGCGGGAACCGAATTATTAGAACACCCCTTTATTCACCTCTAATTACTAACACGAACCCACCGTTCTTTGCCATGTTGATTTTGAACTTAGCTGGATTCTTGATTTTCACAGTCGTCTTTTGTGGTTCACCCTGAGCGTCATCACTCCACAAAGTTGCTTCAGCACCCTTCGTCACTACGTCAGAGAGATCAAGTATCTTTTCTGTTGCCTCTTCTGCATTATTGCCTGCTATATAAATATCATCGCCATGCTGACGAGCCAGCACACAGAACTTACCTGGATATCCATCAATAAAAGTAGTCTTGTTCCATGTAGTAGGTACCATTTTCATAAACTCTATACTCACCTCAGGAGCCCCACCTTCTGCTACAGGTTTCATATTTTCTGGAGTGAGGGCAAAGTTCTGAATTGGATTTTGGAACAGCACAGCTTGAGCCAATTCATGGCAGTCAGTAGTGGCACGTCGTGTTCCACGCATATTACCTCTACCCAGTCTGCGATTTAGGAATGACCCACCCCACTCCATACATCCTACTGCATTGCGAATAAATGGGTGAGTAGCAGTATCCATAGCTTCTCTGTCAGCTGCACCTTGTCCGAAAATTAAGTTCTCTGAAGCCAACACAGCCTCGCTACCTACATAGTTAGGATACATCCTTTCCCATCCACGAGGAAGAGTACAACCATGGAATATCACCATTATCTCATTATCGTTGGCATCACTGAGCACAGCCTCGTACATACGCATCGTCTCTTGTTTATCTCCACCCCAGAAATCCACCTTTATACCTTTCACTCCAATCTTGTGCATCCATTTCATCACAGCCTTTCGCTCAATCGGACTATCCATTTTGTCAACAGGACTCTGAACTATGTCGTTCCAATACCCACTAGAACTGAACCACAAGAATACATCCACATTCTTACTCTTTGCATACTTCACTAATTCTTCCATCTTCTCATATCCAATCTGTTCGTCCCATCCAGCATCAATGAGAATATACTTATACCCCAACTTATTTGCCAAGTCGATATATTCAGTCTGGTCTTTCCAGTTCATACTAGCATCTTGCCATACTATCCAACTCCAAGTACTCTTTCCAAATTGATAATCACAAGCAGGTTCGTAGAGAGGTTTTACAGTATTCCATGCTGCAGTAGTCTCAACGATTGGCTTCAGCGAATTACCTACTGTGATAGTTCTCCAAGACGTCACACCAGGCAGACGAAAAGCAGGTTCTACCGTACCATTCCCATTATTCTCTTCAGGCATTGGAAATTCTACAGTATAAAGTCCGTCCCCCGTCATATCACTAAGTCGGCACCCACAATACTTGCTATCCACACCAGTTTCACTAACCAACACCCATCCGTCGTTTCCTACCTTAAATAAGCAAGGGAAAGTATATCCGTGTCCGTAACCTGATTTTTCAGTCATAGGAGCATCATACTTATAAGTCTCTTCGTAACTTGGTTTACTACGTTTCCACCCTATCATGGCATGACTCTGAGGAGTAAGGAATGTAGTAGTATGTGAAGGGAAATCAAAACCCGTACATTCCTTCATGATACGAATAGCGCCAGTTTCACCCCTGTTTTGGCGAGGCACCTCATAGCGGAAAGCAATGTCATTATTGCTCACACAGAACACCACAGTGATACTTTGTTTACGTTCGTTCACCAATTTGCATTTCAGTACATTTGCCAAGTAATGCACATTCTCCACCTTCGAACGATTCAGAGTGTAATATTCTTCAACAGTACTCTGCTCGCTATTCTCGATTTTCATACCCCTTGAGAAATCCCCAATATTCGAAGTAAATCCAAGCGGACTATCTTCAAGCATTTGTTTTCCCCCATATTTCACACTATAAGTCACATTTCCATCAGTGTCACCTACAGTCACCTCTAAATTTTTATCAGGACTAGTTACTACTGTTGAAACGGCAGACGCAATAATCATCTGCGCCTGTAAAGCCAATGATAATAATACTTTTTTCATAATTATGGTTGATAGTTTATAGCCTTTTCAGTTATTTCTATTGCCTCTGCCATAGAGCAATACAGCATACCACCAGCAGCGTTGAGATGTCCGCCACCATTAAAAAACACCTCAGCAACCTTGTTAGCAGGAAAATCATCCACACTGCGCACCGACACCAATATTCTTGGTTTTTCAGTATCCTCTCTCAACGATATTGACATCCTTACACCCTTAATCTCTAAAGGCATGTTGACCACCCCCTCCATGTCGCCCTTAATATAATTAAACCTCGACAATTCATCCTTAGTCAACGAGAAATAAGCAGCATGCTTATCCGCCACCACCTTCAGTTTTTCATACAACACATATCCCAACAACTTAAACCTGCCCTCAGTGAAGTTATTATAGATATTTCTTACAATCTTATCCTTGTCGATACCCTTCTTCAACAGTTCAGCAATGATAAGGAAAATATCAGGGTCATTTGAGTTGAAACTAAATTTGCCAGTGTCGGTACACATACCCGCATAAATATCCTCAGCCCCAGCCTTGGTTAAATGAGCCAACCCACCAATGCCGTAGATGATTCTGAAGACCAACTCGCTGGCACTGCTGGCACTCGGATAAGAGACAGTCACGTCACAAAAACAGTCTGGATTCAGATGATGATCTATCATGACCTTCTTAGCCCTTGCCTTCACCACCACATCACCCAAATCCTCCATACGTTTCGGTTCATTAAGGTCAAGCACACATATCAAGTCAGCATAATCCACATACGTCTGCACCATCTTCCTATGAATGTTGTATGAGATAATCTTATCAGCATCGGTCATCCATCTCAAAAAATCAGGAAAATAATTAGGCACTACCACCTTCACCGATTTGCCCCTCTTTTTCAAATATTCGTATAATCCCAATGCCGACCCAATAGCATCGCCATCAGCCGACGTATGAGTCACAATCACCACATTATGACAATCATCAAATAATTTCTTGACAGCCTCCAGTTCCCCAACAGAAATCTTATTTGTAATCATACACCTTATCTATTTTTGAAACCTCCCCGCAAAGGTACGATTAAGCGAGCAAAATACAAAATAAATTAGAATTTATTTTTATTGTCGAGCGTGAGTACCTTGCGGGAGCATAGCGAGCGAAAGGTACGATTAAGCGAGTAAAATACAAAATAAATCAGAATTTATTTTTATTGTCGAGCGAGAGTACCTTGCGGGGTGATAAAACCTTTTTAGTTCCTCACGCAGAGGCGACTCAGACAACTTTGTTGTTCTGCTCCACAGTGTAGCATATTTGTATAAAACAAGTATCAGTTCCTGCATTTTCAGCCTCACCTCAGCATAGTTCAAACAAGTTTGGCTCTGC
>JAGHSE010000282.1 GCA_018066015.1 Candidatus Colivivens equi | reverse complement strand
TGTATATGGCAGGATATTTAGTAGAAGACAAGAAAAAAGTCACAACAAAACATCTTATGGAGATGAAGCGTGAAGGCAAAAAAATTGCTATGCTTACATCATATGATTATACTACTGCACAAATAGTTGATGGCGCTGGAATAGATATCATTCTGATAGGCGATTCCGCATCTAACGTAATGGATGGAAATTCAACTACATTGCCAATCACTGTTGATGAAATGATTTACCATGCTAAGAGTGTTGTTAAGGGGGCACAAAGAGCATTGATAGTATGTGATATGCCCTTTGGTTCATATCAAGTCAATCAAACTGAAGGTGTTATCAATGCAATTAAAATTATGAAAGAAAGCCTTTGTGATGCTTTAAAACTTGAAGGTGGTATAGAAATTATTGATACAATAAGAAAAATAATTGATGCAGGCATTCCTGTCATGGGACATCTTGGACTTACCCCACAAAGTATCAACAAATTCGGCACATATGGTGTTCGCGCTAAAGAAGAAGCTGAAGCTCAGAAATTACTTTCTGATGCTCACGCCCTTGAAGAAGCGGGCTGTTTTGCTATTGTCCTAGAGAAAATACCAGCACGACTTGCAGCTCAAGTCACTTCAGAATTATCTATTCCAGTGATTGGCATCGGTGCAGGTGCTCAATGTGACGGACAAGTTCTTGTAGTCAACGATATGCTTGGCATGACACAAGGTTTCTCACCTAAATTCTTACGTCGATATGCCGATTTATACACAATAATGACAGATGCCATTGGTCAATACATCACAGATGTAAAAAATTGTGATTTCCCAAACGAAAACGAGCAGTATTAATCAAGAGATTCTCAAACTTGCAATACCTAGTATATTAGCAAATATTACTGTACCACTTGTTGGTATGGTTGATATTGCTATTGTAGGCCATATTTCTGATGCTACCTCCATTGGGGGAATAGCTATCGGTACAATGCTTTTTGACCTTCTATACTGGAATTTCAGTTTTTTAAGAGTTGGTACAGGTGGTTTAACAGCGCAAGCTTATGGCAAAGGAGATACACAGGCTCAGATTTCTCATTTAATTATTGGCATACGAAATGCAATTGTCATTTCACTTATCATTTGGTTGCTTCAATGGTGGTTCGTTGATATTGTTCTCTATTTCGTACCATGTACCAAGCAGGTTGCAGAATTTGCTAACCGTTATTTCTTTATACGCATCTGGGCGGCACCTGCCACCCTGTCACTAATGGTACTTAAGGGATGGTACATTGGAATGCAAAATTCAATCATTCCAATGATATGTGACATTACAGTAAATGTTGTAAACATGTTAGCGAGTTTCATTCTTGCTATTTATACACCACTTTGTATCATCGGAGTTGCATATGGAACAGTAATTGCCCAATACGTCGGCCTCATAGTAGCTTTAGTTCCTTTAAAATATGTACTGCGCAAATCGCAATTTGCACATACCTTGACATGTCACTCAATACTCACGTCTATCTTTGCCTTACATCATAACGCAACTAAGGCTGAACAAAAACAGTCCACCCCACTCAACTTACTTCTTTTTATACGATCTTCTTGCATGCTAGCGATATATGTTGGATTTACATCACTTACATCGTTATATGGTGATGAATCACTGGCAATTGGAACTATCATGATGAAACTGTTTATGCTATTCTCATACCTGATAGATGGTTTTGCCTATGCAGGCGAAGCACTCACTGGACGATTTATTGGCGCGGGCAACTATCAAAAGCTAGTCCAAAGCACAAAAGCACTTATCATTTGGACTCTGGGCATCAGTTTGCTATTTACCATCTTATTTACTTTTGGAGGAAAATGGATGTTTTCTCTTATGACATCAAGCATTGAAATCATAGAACATTCCCAACCTTATCTTCCTTGGCTTATAGCTATGCCAATATTTGGATGCTTTGCATTCATGTGGGATGGCATCTTTGAGGGTGCAACATCGGGGAAATATCTTATGCTTTGTATGCTTTATTCATTAATTGGATTCTTTGGATGTTTCTATGCGCTGAAAGACTCAATTGGCATACAAGCCATTTATGTAAGTTACTTTGCTCACCTTCTTATTAGAGCTCTATATCTCACATTTAAATACCCGACAATACTTCACAAAGTTTAAATTTGCATCTAACTAATTTGGACTAGGCATCATATCTTTTGTGCATAATAACAAAAGGATGTTATTATCAAATTATTGGAAAGAGCATTCATTCACATAGAATTACAGCCATCTCATTGTTAGTGAGGTGGCTGTAAGTAAATATAACTAATTACTATTTGTAATAATGATTAAAGAGCTGAAGCCATCAAGAATACTGCAGCAAGAGCTACGATGGCATAGAGTTCTGGGAATACAGCAAGGATAAGAGTTTTACTGAAAACATCATGTCCTTGAGCCATTCCTTGCATACCTGCAGCACAAACTTGTCCCTGACGAATAGCAGAGAAAAGACCAACAAGTCCAAGAGAAAGTCCACCACCAAATACAGCACAAGCCTGAAGTGGAGTGATTGCATCTGTAAGTACAGGAAACATGTTTTGGAAAATAAAGTAACCAGCAAAACCATACAAGCCCTGAGTACCAGGAAGAGCTGTAAGCACAATAAAGTTACCAAACTTGTCCACTTTCTTAAGCGCACCAATTGCTGCGTTACCAGTGATAGTTACACCGAATGCACTACCGATTCCCGTGAGGCCTAACATAAGGCCGATGCCTAAATAGGCGATAAATAATGGTGTCATAATTGTTTATAATTTTTGTTTAATAATTAATATT
>JAGHSE010000080.1 GCA_018066015.1 Candidatus Colivivens equi | reverse complement strand
TATAATGATAGAAAAAAATTACTTAATCCCATTAATAGTTACAATTTAAACATTCCATACAACATTAGATGCGGTTTTATTTTTGCAGGCCGTTTAGAAAAGAGTAAAAATATTGATAGATTAATTAGAATTTATACTAAACTTCCTGTTCAAATACAAAACGAAAATCATTTTTATATTGCAGGATATGGTTCGCAAGATAATTATCTCAAGAATTTAGTTGCGCAACTTGGATATAATGATAAAATACATTTTTTAGGCAATGTACCTAACACCGCACTCATAGAAGAAACGAGTAAAAAGAAATTGCTCGTTATGGCTTCTTCACAAGAAGGTATGCCTACGGCTATAGCCGAAGCTCTTTCTGTTGGTGTTCCTGTGGTATCAACTAATCCTGGAGATATCGGACTTGTACTTAAAAATAATTATAATGGATATATTCTGCCTATCAAATTTGACGATGACGAATTTATTTCTTCTATCTGTTGTATTTTATCAGATTATGAAAGATTTGCAAAAGCTGCCAAAGAATCATCTTATGTGTTTAATAGTGAATCCATTTGTAATGGGATAATTAATGATATTCACTCTATTCTATCACAACAATGATTGACATTTCACAAAAAACAATAATTGTTTGTGGCATTGTTAGGAATGCTGAAAAGGGATTAAAAAAGAATATTCCTATAATTAACAGCTTTTGCAATCAATTTCAGGATTTTAATATATTCATCTATGAAAACGACAGTACTGACGCAACAAAAGTGTTACTAAAGGAATGGAAAAGCTCTAATCCTGAAAAAATTTTTATCTCACTCAACACTACAAACTCTGCTCATGCTATTCCTACAAAAAATCCGAATAATGGAGCGAATAAATTTTATTGCCATGAAAGGATTAACAAAATGGCTCATTTAAGAAATCAATATATGATTTACATTGATGAACAGAAATGGAAATCCGATTACATTATGGTTGTTGACTTAGATGTGGCTCTGCTTAAACTTGAAGGATTGCTTTCATCGTTTGAGACTAATATTAGTTGGGATGCTGTATGTGCAAATGGATATAGTCTCTCTCCTCGTCTCACTAGGCGTTATCATGATACATACGCTCTCGTACCATCAGGTGAAGATAATATACCTCAAACTGAAAAAAGCATTACGAAATTATCATATCAATTGGGGAAATTAAAACGTGACATGCCTTGGATTAAAATTTCATCTGGTTTTGGAGGGGTTGCTATTTATCGCTTTGAGGCTATCGCTGGCTTAAGGTATGCGGAACCTTCCTTACCTAATGATGATATGAGGGTTGAAGTTAGATGCGAACACTTTAGCATTTATCAGCAGATGAAGAATAAAGGTTTTAACAATTTCTATCTTAATCCTTCAATGGAATTGCTCTATCAAAAAGTTTCTGCTAAAATAATATGGAATAGTATAAAACGTAAATTTCGCATAAACTAATAATGAGTATAAGATTACGAAATATCACAATTCTACCAAATAAATTCTCTTTGAGTAATCTACCTTCAGGTAAATTACTTATAAATACCATCAATGCACACTCATACAACACTGCTCGAAAGGATGCATTGTTTGCTGAGGCCTTGACAAAGGGCGATGTGCTGATTCCTGACGGACAGTCAATTGTTTGGGCGTGTAAGTTTCTTAAAACTAAGGCAAGACCTCAGGAACGAATTGCTGGATGGGATTTATTTATGTATGAAATGCAGAGGCTTGAGGATAAAAGTAATGATTTGAAAACTATATGTGATAAAGAACATTCTGAATTGCATCCTTTGCAAGTTATGTTCGTTGGTTCTTCAAATAAAATACTTGATTTAATTAAAGACAGAGCTAAAAGTGATTTTCCGCATCTCAACATAATAACATATTCACCTCCATTCAAACAGGAATTCAGTCAAGAGGACAATGATGCTATTATTTCTGCAATAAATAATGCTAATCCTGATTTATTGTGGATTGGAATGACTGCCCCAAAACAGGAAAAATGGGCTTTTATTCATTGGAACGAATTGAATATTAATTGTCATGTTGGCACAATAGGTGCTGTATTTGATTTCTATGCACAAACTGTAAAACGAGCCCCAATTTGGATGCAAAAAGGTGGATTAGAGTGGCTACATCGGTTAATCTCAAATCCTAAACGTATGTGGAAAAGATATATTGTGGGTAATATTCTTTTTATATGGTATATCCTTTCCGAAAAGTTCTCTAATGGTAAACAGGCCTGTTAGTCAAACTCCTAATATAACATCCCAAAAACCCTATTTCATTTTGAAACCCATTGTAAACATATTCTTTGAACTCTTACAGATAGCTGTGGGTAATCGTCAGGATTTGACTGAATTGCCTTCTGAAAAGGGGTGGCTTTTGCTTTTTGAACTATGTAAACGACATAGTTTATTAGGGGTGGCTTTTGCTGGTATTAAAGATTTAAAATCTGCTCATGGTGATGATGAAGGATGGCTTTTGCCTTTGGTAAAATATAAACAATGGTTGGGTGTGGCATCAAAAATTCAACAGAAGAATTTGATGATGCTTGATGATTGTGAAAAAGTATGCAATGAATTAACTAATAAAGGTTTTGCGATTTGTATCATTAAAGGACAGAGTAATATTGCAAATTATATAAGAAAAGGACATGATGAGATTTTTCCTAATTGCCTTGGAATGCTGCGTAGTGCTGGCGATATTGATATTTTAGCTCGTAACAAATCTCAAATTGATAAAATTTCCTTACCTATCAAATTTTGTATTGACGATTCTCTGCAACAAGGGAAAAAGACTCATGTAACATATCACCATACTGATTTGTTTCGCATTTTTTCCTATCACAATAAAATTAAATCCTTAGAGTTGCATTATAGAGCATCATATTTATGCTCACCTATACGAAACAAACGACTACAAAAGTGGCTGGAAGCTAATATGCCGTTTGATAAAAATTCTGTTCAATATGGAGAGATTGTTCTCCCTACCCCACCAGTTTCTTATGATATAATTTATCAATTACTTCATATTTATAAGCATCTGTTTGAATCTGGCATCGGACTACGACAACTTATGGACTATTACTTTGTACTGAGTAGATGGAATACTGAAAATAGAGATAGCATAATTGAGCTCAAACGTGATGTATATAAAGTATTATGTGGATTTGGCATGGGTAAATTTGTTTCTGCTATAATGTGGATTATGCAGAAAGTTTTTGCAATGCCTTCCGATTTGCTTATTTGTACTCCAAACGAAAAAGAAGGTCGATACTTGTTGAAACAAATATTGATTGGGGGTAATTTTGGACATTATGACAAACATCTGAAAAAAGACAAAGGAAGAGGTACTCTGAGCCATGCTTGGATTAAGTCAATGCACAATATTAGACTGGTATTTCATTATCCAGAGGAAGTGTTGTGGGAACCTTTTTTTAGACTATTTCATTTTATTTGGCGTTCGTTGCAATTATGGCGATTTGAATAATATGATGCCTGCTTGCGTATTTATGTATTTTTATTACTGTTGTTTATCTTATTAGATTATGGTAAATCAAAGTTCAAGAGAAATATTCTATTTCAAAATACCGATTTTCGTCAGTGATTTATTAATTCATTTTGGTGTCTTACTTACATTAATCCACATAATGACTCCAAGTGATGTTAACCAAGTTGCTGAAGAAAGAGTCATTTTAGGTACTATGGCATTGTTGGCATGCTCCTTCACTGCTGCAATTGGTATTGCTAAAATTCGCTTGCACGAGAGAAAAATCAATCCTGCACGAGTCATCTGGAGGGCTACTTACCAAACGATTCTGACTACATTGGTGTTTACCATCATGATGGCAATGGTTTACAAGATTATGCCTCGACACCTTATTATATATGAGTTCCTTTGTTCTGCAACAATAATATCTACATGGCACTATCTGGCTAATCAATTAGTAAGACGCTTACGCAAGTTTGGACATAACACAAGGCATGTAGTCATAATCGGAGCTAGTGAAAATTCTATTAGTTTGTATGATGAATTAATGTATGGACAAGTTATGACGGGATATGTTGTTGATGGATTCTTCTCATCTCTCAACAATGTTCAATTACCTAAAGACACGTCTTTCCTTGGTAAAATTGATGATTTTTTCACTTGGATAGAAGGTAATAATACAGATGAAATATATTGTTCACTGCCTCCTTCAAAATATCAAGACATAATTAATCGTATCATTCATATTTGTAATGACAACTTCATTGATTTCTTTTTCGTACCTAACATGGATGGTTATCCTAGACGAAAAATGAATTTCAGTAATTTTGGAAAAGTAACAGTCATAAAATTACGTGAAGAGCCATTAAATTCTCCTTGGGCAAAATTATTAAAGAGAAGCACTGACGTAATATTTAGTTTACTTATTTTATGCTCAATATATCCTTGTTCTGTGGTGTTAGTCTGGTTAGGAAACATTCTAACTGGAGATATGGGACCATTATTCTTTAAACAAAAGCGTACTGGTTACAATGGCATGGAGTTTTGGATGTACAAATTCCGTTCAATGAAAGCCAGCGCTACGTCTGACACTCTGCAAGCCACAAAAGACGATCCACGCAAAACTCGTTTTGGTAATTTTATACGCCGTACCTCAATTGACGAACTACCTCAATTCATAAATGTCTTGAAGGGTGATATGTCCATTATCGGTCCTCGTCCTCACATGGAATACCATACCGAGATATACAGTTCGCTGATTAGTAATTATATGGTACGCCATCTTGCAAAGCCTGGTATTACAGGTTGGGCACAAGTTAATGGATGTAGAGGCGAGACTAAAACTACTGATGAGATGATCAAACGTGTAGAACACGACATTTGGTATATTGAGCATTGGTCTCCTCTACTTGATGCCGATATTGTATTGAAAACACTCTGGCAACTTTTGCCAGGACATGATAAACAAGCTTATTAACCCAAAACGCTAATGAACGATTTGGGTTAAATATTATTTTGCTTCTGCTATTTCAGCTTTCTTTTGTTTGTAGTCTGACTTGAATTGTTTTACCCAATCTGCTACAAACATTTTCCAACCGGCTGAAATAATAAATCCAAAGAACATAAAAGCTAGTACTAAAACTTTTCTGCCCATACCACTTGGTCTGAGAGGCATACTGGCTGGTTGTATCACTACAAATGCAGGTTTCAGCTCTTGGTATTTGGCTTTTGCAGCTGCTTTTTGTTGGTCTAGCTGTTCAAATACTTGTTGGGCAAGTTGTGCCTCAACACGCAAACGTTCTTTCTCACTACTTACTGTCTGAAGTATAACACTTCTGTCAAAGTCAACACTTTGTGCATATGCCGCCTGGGCTTTTACCAAGTCCTTATGGGCTTGTTCTGCCATTTCACTATAATAGTCATAGTCATGGCGAGCCTTACGTGTGCGATACTCTGTCACATAGTCTTGCAGACGCTGACATACTGTATCTGCTATATCAGATGCGACCTGAGGGTCTTCCAACACAACTGATATAGTTGTAACTCCTGTCTTCTTGTCAACACTTGCACCAATGGATTTTGACAACAATTTGACAACTCTTGTCTGAGTTTTTGTCAAATGTGATATATTCACAACTGAGTTATTCTCTGGTCGCAAAGTCTTCTCCTTGGGTAGTATCTCATCCAACCAAGCACTGAGCCCCTTCTTTGGTTCTCCTTCTTTGGTGATGAACTTAAATAAAGTAGTATGTTTCGGGCGTTTGCCTTTCATATATGCTTTATCTGAGACATAAGTAGTGACTGGTACATCAAATAATCCTGTAAGGAATGGTGTACTTGAACATATTTCTGGGAAAAGTGTAATATTGATGGCATCAGTAGGCACCATAGATGACAGACTGTTCATACCTAACATACTTGCAATACCCTTCAGACTACTTGTTGTAGTTTTTCCTTCAAGTTCAGGAGCTAAAACAACATTCACAGAATACCTAGGTTTCTTAGCTAAAGCACAACCTATGCCTATAATTGTAAAAATTGCAGTGAAAATGATGATAAACCACTTATGTCGCATCAACTTGACTGCAAGTCCTGCCCAATCTACCGAACTTTCCTCGTCATCACATTCCCAATCTTCAAACTCATCTGGAACAACTGGTGTCTGGGATTGAAGTGCTTTATTTTCGTCCATAGTACATCATTTTTTGATTATATTAGCAATTGTAGCAAGAGCAGTAGCAAGAGATGCAGAAGTAGTACCAATAGCCATAGTTTCTGCCAAACTATGTGGTTTTGTCTTCTTCATAGGCACTACAATTTCTGCTCCTGGATCCATATGCTTGGTCTTTCGTGCCTTAGTGATGTGTCCATTCATATGCAAGACGAAGCTGTGACGCTTACGTGCATTGTCGGCATAGCCACCTGCTTGTTCAATATAATATTTTACGCTCTTTCCTTGTTCAAATGTAATAGAGTTTGGATTCTGGACAGCACCTGATACTCTAACATGTGTCAGTTCTCCTGGTATCTCAAGACGGTCACTGTCACGCAAAACAATATCGTACTTACTGCCTGGATTGTCCAACGCTTTATCAAGGTCAATAGCTACATAGTATTCTTCACCTAAGTTAATACCTACACTCTTAAGGGTATCTCCACCTAAGTATATTTGGCGATATACTTCTCGCATTTTTTGACGTTCTATATCTGTTATTCTACGAACTAAACGGCCTCCCCTGATGAAAGCAAAATCTGTAACGCCACCTGCCTGATTAACTAATTCAGAAAGTCTTTGATTACGGTGAGTAAGTACATAAGTACCTGGAAAATTCACTTCGCCCATTACTTCTACTGTTTGAGGATCTACGTATGACGGACTTTTACGCACGTTGACAATATCGTATGGTTCTAGTGTAAATTCAGAAGGACCATCAATTACAAAACCATCTTTAATTGACAAGGTGAAAGACTCGCTTATTTTTTTCTGGGCTTTTATTGATGTATTGTCTTTTATTCGGCGAGTTACATCAACCCTAGTAAGTGAAGCACCATCCAACAAACCTCCTGCTTGAATAATTAAGTCTTCCACTGTTGTATTTTTTGCGTATGGATATGTTCCTGGCATTGCTACTTCGCCATTGATTGTCAAAGAGCCCATATCCTGCAATTCGTTTATACTTGGGATATATAATACATCGTTATTTTGTAAAATAATATCTGGGGCTGATCCATTCATTATTCCATCAACATTAACAGGCAGTGATTCTAGTGTTCTGTCTGCGTGTTCACGATGAATAAGGGCATGCGAAGTAAATGCATCTGGTAGTAACCCATCACATTGCTCAATCAATTCTTTGACTGAATTGATCTTTCCAAGTTGATATATTCCGGGATGATATACTGCTCCTCGTACTGTAATTCTATTTTCAAATCTTGAGACCAATTCACCAACTTCAACTTCATCTCCATCTTTCATTTCAAATCCAGCAAAATCAAAGTTATCTACATTACAAATCTCATAATCCCTTCCTGTTTGGCGTGTGACTGTTATGTTGTTAGTATATGCTCCTTTTGCAAATCCACCTGCATATTTAATCAGCTGATTAAGATTTTCACCTTCTTTCATCTCAAAAAACATTGGTCTTTTAACCAAACCATTCAGTTTCACCATACAATCATATGCTGGTACTATTATCACATCGCCTTCTTCAAGTCTTATGTCTGAACGTGTGTTGCCATTTACAAGAAAATCGTATATATCAACCACTGCAATGGTTTTGCTACCTCTTGTAACTTTAATATTTCGTAAAGTTCCTGGTTCACGAATTCCTCCAGCTAAATACAACGCATGAAATACTGTTGAAAACGAAGAAATTGTATATGTTCCCGGAGCGCTTACTTCACCTAGTACATTTACTTGGATAGAACGAATCTGTCCTAGACTCAAGCGAATGTCGGTTCCTGATGAACTACGATTCAGCCCTGCATAGATTTTACTCAATCGTTTCTTTAAATATGTGTTTGCAGCTTCAATGGTCATTCCATTTAAATAGACTGGTCCTAATACATCCACATTTATACTTCCTTCTGGTGAAATCACTCCTGTCAAAGTTGTTTGGTTGGCTCCAAAGACGTCTATTATAACTTGGTCGCCTGGTCCTAAGCGATAATTGCGTGGAGTTGCCATATTTGATGATGGAGCGAATGACAACTTGTCATTATTAAATATATCTCGTCCATAAACTTGCTTATCAGCTCTAGCAACTGTATTGTCGTCTTGATCTTCTCCTAATTCACTAACTGGAGCATCCATTTTATTTGCATCTTCTTGATTTACCGATATCGTATGCTCACGATTGATATCTGGTTTAGTAGTATTATCTAACTGAACAGTTTCACCTGTTTGACGCTGGTAAAGTTCATAAGCTCTTTGAACCTGTCTTCGAGTCACACCTCGAGTAGAAAGTTCTTGTGCCATTGATTTCTTACTTTTCCCTGCTGCAAATCCATTCTTTACATATTCTATCAATTGCTCATCAGTCATGGTACTTTGAGCCTGAGATGCCAAAGCTACAAAACACAATATCGTGAATAATATGTATCG
>JAGHSE010000249.1 GCA_018066015.1 Candidatus Colivivens equi | reverse complement strand
ATTAAAGGTTATTTAAGGGGTTATGGTTCTTCGAATTTGTCAAAGATTGATGTACAGAATTGTGTAGTTAGGTACAGTTCTGCTGGTTCAGATTCCTATATGTTTTCTTATTTCACTTCGTCTATTTTTAATAATAATACATGTTTTTATAGCAATAGTAACTATCTTATAAATTTGTTTCATCAAGTAGCTAACAGTCAAATCACAAATAACATCCTTTTGAACACAAACTCATCTCATTATAACTATGTATTCTCAACTACTACAGGTAATGCTATTGAACATAATATCCTAAGTAATACATCTTCCTTATCAGGATTCCCAAACAACAAAACTGGATATGGTGGTGCAGAATCTTCTTTGTTTGAGTGCTGTGGCACATTCTCGGATTATTACAAACTATCATCAAACAGTGTAGCAAAAGGATATGCTACAGACGGAGGTGAATGTGGTTGTCATGGTGGAATGTTTGGTTGTCCATCAGGCGGACGTCCTCAGTATGTTCCTTATTTTTCAAAAGTAGTAGTAGGTTCACGCACAGAAAATGGCAAGTTGCCTGTGAAATTGACAGTAAAGATACAAGAACAATAATAATTTGATGTTATGAGTAATTACATCCGAACTCTAATAGTTACAATTTTGTTGATAAGTATCAACATTGTAGCAGAAGGGCAGTGTAAGATTGAATATTTCTGGGATACCGACCCAGGAGTAGGTCAGGGTGTGGTAATCGGTGAAACATCAAAGTCATCAGATGAATTTAATATATCTATTGATGCAAGTGGTCTCACAGAAGGGATACACACATTAGGATTGCGTGCTATCAATGATGGTGCTTTTTCTTCCACATATTATCGTCAGTTTTATATTCCTACGTTGAAGCAAAATGCTAATACTATTGAATATTTCTGGGATACCGACCCAGGTGTAGGCAAAGGCATGATAATAGGTAAGACATCAAAGTCGTCAGATGACTTTAGTATATCTCTTGATGCAAGTGGTCTCACAGAAGGGATACACACATTAGGATTGCGTGCTATCAATGATGGCGCTTTTTCTTCCACATATTATCGTCAGTTCGCCATTCTTGCCTCAAAGCGAAATATAAAAGCCATAGAGTATTTTTTTGATAAAGACCCAGGTGTAGGTAAGGGAACAAAGATGCCCGCATCTAGTAATGTAGATACGTTGTTTATGGCAGTAGATATTCCGGTAAGCAAGTTGTCAGACGGAATTCATACTATAGGCCTTCGTACCCTTACCGAAAATACGTGGTCAGAAACAAAGGTACGTCAGTTCCTTATCAATCACACTCCTGATAATGAAATCACTGCTATAGAATACTACATAAATGATGATCCAGGAGTAGGAAAGGCACATGAGATTGACATTATACCAGGCAAAGAAATAACAGTAGAAACAGAGATTGATTTGTCAGCAATACCAGAAGGTGATGTAACCTTAGGTCTTCGTGCTCGTTCAGGCAAGGATATATGGAGTAGTACCCATATAGAGAGTGATATAAAATGGGAAGGTTGGGATGCCCTTCAGGAGTATATTTTGAGTCTTGAAGATACATACGACACCTTTGTGGGTAATACCTACACACGTCAGTTTAAGAATTTGGAATGGCAATCATTGTATGTACCATTTGAATGGGATTATTCAGAATGGCACAATAAATTTGACGTAGCCCGCATCAATGCCTTTTATCAGTACGATGATGATGAAGATGGCATTGTTGACCGCCAGATTCTTGAAGCAATCAGCGTAAAGAGTGGCAGATTGAAAGCCAATTATCCATATCTTATTCGTGCAAAATCATGCGACACATATAATATGCCGATTAGCAATGTGATAACATCAGAGAAAGAAAACTCATATTCATGTTCTACAATGGAAGCACGCTATACATTTACAGGCAATTATACCAACAAGAGAGGTTTGCATAGTGCAGGATGCTATATAATGCGTGGCGGACAGTTGGTTTTGGCTTCAAATGATGATGATGTATTGCCACCATATAGATGGTATCTTACTATAGAGAATTTAGGAGATCAAGTGATTCATGATGCATCATCATCTATTAAGATACGAGTCGTAGGCGAAAACGAGGCTGATGTGATAGAAAATATCATCTCATCCGATTCGGTAATAGAGGGTATTTATAATTTGAATGGTCAAAGGCTCTCTGATAGCCTACAGCCTATGAATAAAGGACTATTTATTGTCAATGGTCAAAAAGTTTTGATTAAATAACAACACACATTATTATATATAAATATGAAAACAAAAGTATTGTTTCTATTAACTATATTCAGTATGTTGCACATGTTTATTCCATCCAGAATATGTGCACAACAAACAGACGACTTACAGCAGTATCTTGATAATTTATCTGCTAGTAAGCATTCAAATTTACGAATGGACAATATAGATGTAATTACAGAAAATGAGATTGATTTATCTCAATTCAGTTCATATCAAAACAGAACATCAGTTCTGAAGGTGGCATCAAATCTTAATGTTCGTTTTAAGAATGGGCATATCACAGCTAGTGATAGTTTTACGGGTGGAACCCCATTAGTGGAAGTAGAAGGTATAGTGACGTTAGATGCATCTGCAAGTATTGATGCTAGTCCAGTTACTTCATCTGTATGCACATGTGCTGTAGGTGTAATTGGTACGGGTACGTTCAATCAATATGGATTAGTATTGGGACCTCAAAAAGACGAAACAAAGCGTGTGATATTGTCAAATGCAGAATGTACATGGAACAACTATTATGATAAACCAGCAACAGGTAGTGTCATAACTTATACTGCCACAAGTAAGATATACTTTCGTAATACCTCTGACGTTGACATAGTATCTCATGAATTTGAAAATGGTAATGGAACAATAATTTTTGATGGAGTGTTGACAAGTATTTGGGATTATGCATTTTCTAAAGAGAGTCAATTAATAAGTATCACAATTCCGAGTTCAGTTACAAGTATCGGATATTATGCATTTGGGTATTGTTCAAGTCTTACCAGCATAGAAATTCCAACATCAGTGACAAGTATAGGAGATTATGCATTTAATAGGTGTTCAAGTCTTACCAGCATAGAAATTCCAACATCAGTGACGAGTATAGGAGATTATGCATTTGGGTATTGTTCAAGTCTTACCAGCATAGAAATTCCAAATTCAGTTACAAGTATTGGAGGTTATGCATTTTCTGGCTGTTCAAGTCTTACCAAAATAAGGGTAGAATGCACTACCCCACCAAGTATATATGATTATACTTTTGATGATTACACAAAACCAACTCTGTATGTTCCTGCTTCGGCGTTGGAGGCATATAAGGCTCATGAACAATGGGGACAGTTTACGAATATTAAGGCGATTCAGAGTGAAGACATTCCAAACAACGAGATTTGGTATGAGGCAAGTGAAAAATTAAAAGAAACGACAGGCTACAAATCTTCTGGAATTTATACAAGTGCCTTTGAACTACCAATTGTATCTCATACTTTTGCAAATGGGCGAGGTGTAATTAAATTCAATGGTGATGTGACAGATATAGGAGATTATGCTTTTTATGAATGTTCAAGTCTTACCAGCATAGAAATTCCAACTTCAGTGACAAGTATCGGACATGATGCATTTGGGTATTGTTCAAGTCTTACCAGCATAGAAATTCCAACTTCAGTGACAAGTATAGGGAATCATGCATTTTATAAATGTTCAAGTCTTACCAGCATAGCAATTCCAACTTCAGTTACAAGTATAGGAGAATATGCATTTTTAGATTGTTCAAGTCTTACCAGCATAGCAATTCCAACTTCAGTGACAAGTATAGGGAAAGATGCATTTTCTGGCTGTTCTGGTCTAACAAGCATAATTGTAGAATCTGGTAATACTAAGTATGATAGTCGTGATAATTGCAATGCTATTATTGAAACTGCAACTAATACATTGATTGCAGGATGTAAGAATACAATTATTCCAACATCAGTGACAAGTATAGGAAACGATGCATTTTATTATTGTTCAAGTCTTACCAGCATAGAAATTCCGAGTTCCGTGACAAGTATAGGAAACAATGCATTTTATTATTGTTCAAGTCTTACCAGCATAGAAATCCCAACATCAGTTACAAGTATAGGAAACAGTGCATTTTATTATTGTTCAAGTCTTACCAGCATAGAAATTCCAACTTCAGTTACAAGTATAGGAAATTATGCATTTTATGGCTGTTCAGGCTTGACAAGCATTACGGTTGAGGCTATTACACCTCCATCTACCGAAAAAAGTACTTTTAACAATTTTGAAAAACCAACCCTGTATGTACCGGCATCGGCATTGGAGGCATATAAGGCTCATTCATTTTGGGGACAGTTTACGAATATTAAGGCAATTCAGAGTGAAACCCCTACTGTTGGAACTGAGTTTGAAGTGGAAGGTGTGGCTTACAATGTATTGAGTATTGGTGATAAGAATGAGGTTGAGGTAATCAGAAAGACTCCTGCATATTCAGGCAGTGTGACTATACCAACAACGGTGACTTATAAGGATGTGAAGTTTAATGTGGTACAGATTGGTTATTGTGCATTCCAAAATTGCGAAATAGGAGCCTTGATATTGCCAGAGTCTATTAAGACATTGGTGAAAGGTGCTTTTTTGGGTTGTTCAATGCCAAAATTGACAGTAGAAGCCTCTACACCTCCAGAAATTGCATCAGCATTTGATGAACAACAATATGAAACTCTTGAGGTAGTAGTGAATGATGGTAGTCTAAGAACATACATGAACGACAAGTATTGGGGACAATTTGTTCGTCTGCATGGCACTATCTATACAGTAGAAGAGGCGAAAGCGAAGTGGAATTATATACACAATAGAGCTGAAGCAGAATGTGATAAAGTTGAAGCAGAATTAGACTTTTATTCAGTCATAATCTATTTGCGAGACTACTTACTGCAACATGCTACTGGAGAACAAAAAACTGTGATTAGTAGTCTTATAGAAAGAATGGAAAGTATTAGTGCAGGCATAGAAAAACATATGTATGATTTTGAATATCATTCAAAAATGTATCTTGATATGATTATGGAGAGTGCTACTGACAATGAAAGAACTTGTGCAGTAGTTGATTATGAAAAATATTATAAGGGGTTCGTAAAAGGATTATATGAGATAGAAGCTACTATTCCAGATTATAGTCACTCATTCAACTATAATGATTACGCAGAATTAATCAATGTTGCAATAAGTGATGCAATACAAGATTTATCTGATAAATTGCGAAATTTGGAATCTACATGTGTGGAGCTTAAAGCTTACTACGATTATCTGAGATCACTATGCGGAACTAGTGTGGGAATGATAGGCCCATCAATTCTTAATAATCCATCAGTGGTAGCTTATGAGAAAGATTTGAAAACATTAATAGATAATTTAGCGTACTGTGCAAAACAGTTTGCTGAAATTTCTGTCGCTCCACATTCAAATGAAAGCGAAACATATAGGTTGGTGGATCTGATGAGTAGTCTTGATAGCAATCTTACTCGTTACGAAAAAGATTGCGCTGATTTGGCAAATCGAGATTCTGAAATAGAGAAAATCATCATGTCTGGTGATGTGGTGACTGGAGATGGTGAAAAACACTCATGGAGAGTTAGCAACCGTGCAGACATAGCTGTAGATTTTGCAAGCATCAATGAAGCAGATGCAAGTAGTTTGGTTGTTGACGGCGACACATTGTACCTTGAACGTGGTACAGTGTTAGAAAACCAAACCTTTAAGAAACAACTGGTTATCATAGGTCCTGGATATAAGTATGAAAAGACAGGGCAAGACGCACTCGTAGATGAACTGTATGCTTACGGAGACGGAGCAACAATTATAGGTTTGACTGTTACAAATTCGTTGTATGCTTATGCCAATGATTTGACAATAAGCAATTGTCACCTTGTAAATGTGACAGGAACTGGCACAAGTTATGAAAATGAGAACTGTTTGATTCATTCTTGTTTCATTGAGGGAAGCATCATTGGCGATGGAGAAGAAAATACAGATGAATGGACGTTGTCGAACAATATCTTTGCAGAAGGATTCATAAGAAATCTCGACAATGCAGTAATCAACCACAATACATTTGTGGCAAGTCATCCAGATTTCTGTATGGCAAATGTGACGAACTCTGTAGTGATGAACAATATATTGTATGAGGCAAAGAAGGTTTTCAGTCCGTTGATGGATTGCGACGACAATACTTATACAAAGAATATATTCTCTATGGATTTGAAGATAGACAATAATCAATGGAACGAAACTCTTGAAAAGATTATTGCCTGCACAGGTGACCCTAGTCAGGAGGCATATTACCAAACATACAAAGGTCTCGTTGCATATCAATATTCTACTGACGGAAGCGATTGTGGTGCATTTGGCGGAAAAGACCCTTATGTGATGCATGGTTATACTGACCTTTATGTAGAATCAGAAGAAGGTGGCGGAGGCGATGAAGAACCAGACTTTATGATAGAACCAAACGACTTGTTGGCACTGAAGAACCTGTATGAACTATACGGAGGAAGTAGTTGGAAACAAGGTTGGACATTTAAGTCAAGCGGTATTGAAGAAACCGATTTCCCAGGTGTGATGTTTACAACAGATGTTGACACTTATGGATATCATTATGTACAAGAAATAAACCTCAGCGGAAATGGTCTGAGTGGCGACGTAAGTGATTGGGCATTATTGTTCCCACGCCTGACTAGTTTGAACTTGTCGAACAACAACCTGAGAGGCGACCTCACGAGATTTGTAGAAGAACTTGGAAACCTGAAGACACTTAATGTGGCTTATAACATGTTGACTGCCCTCACATCATTGCCAAAATCAGTATCTACACTCTATAAGGATCATCAGATGGTAAATCAATATACTACAAGTTACTATGCAACTCTGACACCAGTAAGAGTGATAATCAGTGACGAAGCCGTAAAAACTGATGTGCCAAGTATCTTGACATATAGTCTGAAGAACAATGGTCCTGTATCTACTACTATTGACATGCTATATCAACCAGCAAGTCAAAGTAATTTTGGTAGAATAGTACCATCAGATAATGGTTACAGGACAACATGGACTACTACACCTTATATATATAGTAAGGGTCAGGACGAACAGATATGTTTGAGAAGCAGTGACGGATGTCTATATCCTGCAATACTCTCATACATAAATGGAGATGCTGATATGAGTGGACGTACTAATGTGCTTGACGTACAGAATACTATCAACTATATTCTCAATCTTGCATTGTTGGAACTATTCAATAGTTCTGCTGCCAATACTTATGAGGACAAAATTGTAAATGTACAGGATATAGTTTGTATGGTTAATATAGTATTGGGACAACCTAATAGTCCTTCTGCACGAGTGAGACTAGGAGCAAATGCTGATGCCGATATTAGTAATTCACTTTATACTCAAGGCGAAAGATTGTGGCTTGATACAGAAACAGAGACAGCAGCACTCGATGTAACACTTAGTGGAGTAAGTACCGATGAGGTTGCGTTGATGCTTAACCACAACGACTTCCAGATGTTAGCTCGTGATACAGAAGAAGGTTCACGATATGTGATTTATTCACTCACAGGCAAGACTATACCAGAGGGTGTTACCGCTGTTCTGCGTTTGGCACATGACGATGTTGAACCTGTAGATGCTATGCTCTCAACTATTGATGCTAAGAACCTGCCAGTGGCTCTGGGAATGAATGCTACTGACATAGAAGAAATCATAAACGATGATGCGATTATTAGAATTTATTCCCTCAACGGAATGAAGGTATATGATAGCCACTCACCTGTTTCAATTTCTACAATCCAGCAGGTTAAGAACAATTTGCCAAACGGCATATATGCAGTAGATCAGTTAATGAGTGACGGAACTCAGAATAAATATAAATTCATTAAAAAGTAAGGGATAATGAGACTGTATAGATA
>JAGHSE010000321.1 GCA_018066015.1 Candidatus Colivivens equi | reverse complement strand
TTATATATATGTATATTGTTAACTTTTGCTTTTTGCCATAAATTTGCGAATTAAAGTAAATTGCTTAGAAAATATGGACAAGGAACTTAATATAAAAGGACTAAATATGCACTCATTATTCCGTATGATTGCAGCTATGCTGATGTTGCTGATTTCTACTTCATCGTATGCTGTATTGGAAGGAAAAGGAACTGAAGCTGATCCATTTAAGATTGATGAACCTTCAGATCTGCCTGCGCTAAGAGACTATATTGCAAGTAATCAAGGAAAATATATTTATGTTGTCCAGAAAAGCGACATTGATTTGAAAAATTTGTCTGCTGCGTCAGGTAGACCACCATTGCCACTTTCTAGTACAAACTGGAATAGAAATGCATTGCGTGTCCCTACAACTATGACCTATTTCCTTGGTAGCTATGATGGAAATGGTCATACGATTTCCAACTGGTCCATCACAAAGGATAAAATGATGAATCCAGTTTCTTCCAAGACATATTATATATCAATGTTTGGAAGAATTGGTAATGCCACAAAGAATAAGTCAATAATTAAAGATTTGAATATTGATGGATTCGATATCGAGACACAAGCAACATCAAATGGATTAAATGCAGTAGGAGTCTCTTTTTTGGCAAGTTCTGTTGTAAATGCAGAAATAACAAATTGTCATATTAAGAATTCCAAAATTCATGGTCAGGGACATTTCTCTTTTGGAGCTATAGCTTCAAGTAACGAGGGCACAATTACAAATTGTAGTGTAAGGAATTGTTCATATGACGCAGAAAATGGAGCAGAAAGTGTTGGATCTCTATGTGGTGTCAATTCAGGAACAGTTAAGAATTGTTTCGCTTACAAAGTTTCACTTAACGGAAATGAGTACGTTGGTGGTTTAGTTGGACAGCAGAACGGAGGTGTTTTCGAAAACTGTGGCTTTAACGGTCAGATTGGAGTTGCTGATGGATTCGCAATCAATAATTCAGGTGGATTATGTGGAAAAATCAACAAAGGTTCATTTATAAACTGTTTTACTGTTTTTGATAACGGTGGAAAGACATGGTCGAGTGCAAGTGTGTTTGGTGGTTTTATCGGAATAGTTGCTGAAGCTGCCGGTATTACTGTTCAAAACTGTTATTCGTTCCCTCAGATTCTTGTTAATGAAGATAAGTCGAAACGTGAGAATGTTGACTTTATCGTTGGTCGTGATATGAGCAAAGAGGATTCAAAACGTTTTTATGAATCACTATATTGCCATGAGGATGCGTTCGGAGCTGGTTTCGTCCCTTATCTAAAAAACGGTGTTGATTTTACTGAGGCATACAAAAATACACATAATCTTCTTGTCGCTTCGACTGATTTTATGCGAAGTGGCTGTTTGGCAGAGATCCTTAGTGATTATCACCAAGCTAAATTGGAAGGAAAAAATCAGTGGCGTGAAGACGTGGAGTTTCAAAACGACACTTTGCCAATCCTTCGTTTCATGGTTGACGAGGCATACGATGTAGAGCCATTTTGTCATCCTGGAATCTTCACATTGTCGCATTCAGAATCAGGAACTGTCTCTACTATTTATGGTAGATTAAAATATATCACAGAAGACCAGAAATCTGAAGATTGGCGTTATGGCTTAGAGGTAAAGGTTGGAAATGAAGAATGGGAACCATTACCAACAGTCGTTAAAGAAAAAAATGGAAACATTATCGATTTCCATGAAAATGTTAACTTCTCGAAAAAGCAAACAACGCTTTATAGAGCTTACACTTATAATCCTACAGTTCAAAAAGGTCGTAAAGCATACGGAAAAATTGACACTATATGTGTCGGCTCATCATCTGGTCCTGAAATAATTGAAGGATGCGACAGTGTTAAGTATGATGGCAAATGGTTCTTCCCTAAAGACAACGGATCGTATACAAACTCATCTAATGAGGAGGTTGAGATTAAAATAGGGAAGAATGAAGTTAAATGGAACAGTAAGTTGACTGGTAAATGCGGGGAAAATTCGGTTGTTGTCGATGGGAAAACTTACGAAAAATCTGGAGTTTACGAGGTGGCTTCGATAAAGAATGAGACTGGATGTAAAACAATCTCATATCAAGAGATCAAACTATATCCAACTCTTACTGTAAAAGATTCGTTGAAAATCTTTACTCTTGGAGAGATGAGCTATACATATACTTCTAAAGGCGGTATTAATCCACTGACTGTTTCTGTTGGAAATGAATATGTATTGACTCCTAAACAGTTGGTAGTGGATGAAATGGGCTATTTTGACAACTCTTCTTGTGATAGTGCTAAAATTGTAGTTAAATATGTGATACCTATTAAGATAACTAACACTGAGGATGAAACATGGAGTTGCAAACCTGTCGTTTACAATGGAGTAGTGTATTCCAAAGATACTATAGTTAGCGATACAGTTAAGAAAGCGGATACAACAGTTCCTGGTGGAATGTTGTATGAGATAAAAAATCATCATATCAAAGTCTCTGTTCCTGATACAATATTGGAGAGAAAAATATGGTGTGGAGAAATTGAGTACAAATGTCCAACAGGAATCTGTACTACTACTGATCCACGATCTGATACTGTTATTACAAAATCTTCTATTGAAGGTTGTTTGTGCCCTGCTAAGGTGACAATCACCAATCATCTTGTCGGTGTATCTCCAACAAGAGAGGAAAATATTGTAAGTTGTGGTCCATATATATATACTTA
>JAGHSE010000384.1 GCA_018066015.1 Candidatus Colivivens equi | reverse complement strand
TAAGTATATATTTTGTATTGTCTTCGCTTTTCACTAACTTTGCAAGTTGGAATCTAAAAAATACAAGATATGAATAAATTTACGGAGAGAAACAAATTGAACTTGTCGGATGTCAACAAGGAGGTATTGAATGATTGGGATGCACAAGATGTGTTTCATAGAAGTATGACAGAGCGTGAAGGTTGTCCTTCATTCATATTCTTTGAGGGTCCTCCTTCAGCAAATGGTCATCCTGGCATTCATCACGTCATGGCTCGTTCACTGAAGGATACGTTTTGTCGTTACAAAACTATGAAAGGTTATAAGGTAGCTCGAAAGGCTGGATGGGACACTCATGGACTACCTGTTGAATTGGGGGTTGAAAAAGAACTTGGTATAACAAAGGAAGATATTGGAAAATCCATATCAATAGAGGAATATAATCAACGATGCCGAACTAATGTCATGAAGTTTACTTCAGAATGGGCAGAATTGAGTCATACAATGGGATATTGGGTTGACTTAGAGCATCCCTATATAACTTATGACAATAAATATATTGAATCACTATGGTGGTTGTTGAAGCAACTCTATACAAAGAAGTTGTTGTATAAGGGATATACAATTCAGCCATATAGTCCAGCTGCTGGTACAGGGCTTTCTAGTCATGAGCTTAATCAACCTGGCTGTTATAGAGATGTAAAAGATACTACTGTTACAGCTTTATTTAAAATTGAACCTCGACTAGGATTTCGTTATGATGAGTTGAAAGATGCCTATTTTGCAGCATGGACAACAACACCTTGGACTTTACCTTCCAATTCAGCACTTTGTGTAGGACCAAACATAGATTATGTGTTAGTGCAGACTTTTAATCCATACAGTGGTGCACTTTTGAAGGTAGTCATGGCAGAAGCTCGTTTGAGTGCATATCTGAGTCCAGAAGGTGTAGAGGCCTCTATGGAGGATTATACATTAGGCGATAAAATCATACCATATAGAATACTTAACCATTATAAAGGACAAGACTTAGTTGGTACTCCATATCGTCAGTTACTAAATTGGGTAAAACCTATTCAAGGTCGTGAAAATGTATTTCGAGTTATTCCAGGTGATTATGTTACAACCGAAGATGGTACTGGTATAGTTCATATAGCTCCTAACTTTGGTGCTGATGACCAAATGGTTGCAAAGAAGGCTGGTATTAATGCTATTGTCGTTCTTAACAAGTATGGAGAGTATAAACCTTTGGTTGCTCCTACTGGACGCCTCTTCCGTATGCGTGAGATGGATCCTGATTTCGTGGATGAATACATGAATATTGAAGAGTACAAGAAGTATTCTGGCAAGTATGTCAGGAATGAATATATTAAGGAAGGAGAAGAACCACAAGAAGATTTGAATGTGACAATCTGTATGGATTTGAAGCAAAGAGGGTTGGCATTTAAGATAGCAAAACACGTTCATAATTATCCTCATTGCTGGCGTACAGACAAACCAATTCTTTACTATCCATTAGATTCATGGTTTATTCGTGCATCTGTTGCCCGCCAAAGAATGTCAAAATTAAATGATAGCATCCTCTGGAAACCTGCAAGTACAGGAACTGGTAGATTTGGTAAATGGCTTGAAAACCTCAACGATTGGAATCTTTCACGTTCACGTTATTGGGGTACCCCACTCCCTATTTGGAGAAATAAGGAAACGCAAGAAGAAATTTGTATTGGTTCCTTAGAAGAATTGTATGACGAGATTGAAAAGTCGGTAGCAAAGAAGATAATGGCTTCAAATCCGTTGAAGGAGAAAGGTTTTGTTCCTGGAGATATGAGTCAGGAAAATTATGATAAAATTGATTTACACAGACCTTATGTTGATAATATCAAATTAGTTTCTGATAGAGGAAACATATTGACTCGTGAGGCAGACTTGATTGATGTGTGGTTTGACTCAGGCAGTATGCCTTATGCACAAATTCATTATCCTTTTGAAAACAAGGAACTCTTAGACTCTGGTCAAGTATATCCAGCTGATTTTATTGCTGAGGGAGTAGATCAAACTCGTGGATGGTTCTATACTTTGCATGCAATAGCTACAATGGTATTTGACAGTGTCGCATATAAGGCTGTAATCAGTAATGGTCTTGTACTGGATAAGAATGGTATGAAGATGTCAAAGCGACTTGGTAATAGTATTAATCCATTTGATTGCATAGAAAAATATGGTGCAGATGCTGTAAGATGGTATATGCTGACCAATTCACAACCTTGGGATAATCTTAGATTTGATGAAGATGGAGTTGCTGAAGTTAGTCGTACATTCTTTGGTAAGTTGTTCCAGACCTATTCTTTCTTGGCCATGTATGCCAATGTAGATAATTTTGATTACAGAGTCAAGGCTATACCTTTGAGTGAACGTCCTGAGATAGATCGTTGGGTGATTTCTGAATTAAATACTCTTATTAAGGCTGTTGATGAAAGTTTGAATAGTTACGAACCTACTCGTGCAGGCAGATTAATTCAAAATTTCGTTGTGGATAATCTAAGTAATTGGTATGTTCGTTTGAATAGAAAGCGTTTCTGGGGTGGAGGTATGACTAATGATAAGTTGAGTGCTTATCAGACTCTTTATACTTGTTTGGAGACAATTTCTCGTTTAATTGCACCTATTGCTCCATTCTATGCAGATCGTCTTTATTCTGATTTGCATGTCTTGGATGACACCAAGACTTCAGTGCATTTGGTCGCTTTCCCTCAATATGATGAGGCTTTGATTGATTCTGAGTTGGAGTGTAGCATGGAACTTGCCCAGCAAATTACATCTATGGTTTTGTCGCTTCGCAAAAAAGAACAGATAATTGTACGCCAACCTTTGCAATGTATTAGTATTCCTGTAACAGATTCAAGACAGAAGTCGTATATAGAAAAGATGCAACAATTGATTCTTGATGAAGTTAATGTGAAAGAATTGCAATTTGTTGAGGGTTCTGGAGTTATGGTAAAGAAGGTAAAGTGCAACTTCAGGGTTATGGGTAAGAAATTCGGAAAGATGATGAAGTCCGTAGCAGATGAAGTCGGCAAATTGTCTCAAGAACAAATCTCTACGTTGGAAAAAAATGGAACACTAGAAGTAGAAATTGACGGAAATATCATTACCATAATGCTTGAGGATGTAGAGATTATTAGTGAAGACATACCAGGATGGAGTGTAGCGGTTGAGGGTTCAGTTACTGTTGCGCTTGATATAACGATTACTCCTGCTCTTAAAGACGAAGGTATTGCTCGTGAGATTGTCAAGAGAATACAAGCTATGCGTAAGGAAACAGGATTAGAGATTACAGATAGAATCAATGTGATTATGAGCGACATTCCACAGATTGCCCAAGCCGTAAATATACATAGAGATTATATAGCTTCACAAGTTCTCTCTGATTCCATCACATTAGACAATTCTGTAAATGGTCAGGAATTTGATTTTGAAGATTTCAAAGTTAATATTTATATTGAAAAGGTATGAAGAGGAATAAAGCCATAATTGCAATAGCCATATTCCTATTAGTCATAATCATTGACCAAATAATCAAGCTTGAGGTCAAGACCAGTATGTTTTTGGGCCAGAAAATATATATAACAGACTGGTTTCAATTGTATTTTGTGGAAAATGATGGATTTGCCTTTGGATGGAAATTAGGAGGAAAGGTCTTCTTGACCATATTCCGTATTGTAGCTGTTTCTGCAATATGTTGGTTTATATGTAGAGAAATAAAAAACAATGCAAAGATGGGATATATCATATGTCTGTCTCTCATTGCAGCCGGTGCTGCGGGCAATATATTTGACTGTTTGTTCTACGGACTGATATTCAATGACCCACTTCCACCACTTGTAGCACAATATGTAGGATGGGCACATGGGTATAGTGATTTCCTTACGGGTAAAGTCGTGGATATGTTTTATTTTCCTTTGATTGAATGGGATATGCCTACATGGATGCCTATTTACGGTGGTGAACATTGTATCTTCTTTTCTCCTATATTCAATTTTGCAGATGCTGCTATCAGTTGTGGCGTTGTGGCTTTGTTGTTATTCTATTACAAAACAGTAAATGTGAGTTTGCATAAATGAGAAAAAGAGCATCACATAATAAATTTTTTGCATTCATGATTTTGACAATCGTGGTTTCAGCTTGCATTAACATTTTGACCTCATGTGAGAAAAAATCAGATTATGTCTTATCCAAAAGCAAATTAACGGAAGTCTTGTATGATTATCATATCGCTCAAGGTTTGATTGCAAATCTTCCATCTGATTCTGCTTATCTAGCAAAGGTCTATTATGATGCGATTTTTCTTAATAATGGCATTACCGAACAGGAATTTGATTCTTCTATGATTTATTACAATCATCAAAGTGATGACATGAATGATATTTATGCAGAATTGAGTGAGCGTTTTCGTGAGGAGTCAAAATCCATGTTGTCTGAGAAAGGAAGTGATGAGATGCTAGTGCTTTCGGCTAATGGTGATACTGCTGATATATGGATGGGTAGCAAAGTATTGATTTTAAGAAATAGCAATTTGTTTAATAAGCAAACATTTTCTCTCAAGTGTGACACTAGTTTTCATCGCTTTGATCATTTTATACTTAGCGCTTCAAATTTTTATATTAGGGGAAATAAGGAGAACAGTAACTTTTATATTACCATGTGTCTGTCATTGCAGTATAAAAATGGACGCGTAGTAAGTTCACTTCAGCATTCTAATGCTGATGGTTTATTCCAAGTCCGTCTTAATGCTGTTGACGATGAGGATTTACAGTCTATTTCTGGATTCTTCTATTATGAGGGCAATTCTAGCGGACGAAATTTAGGCGTGGTGCATAATATATCCTTATTTAGGATGCACGACCATACCGAACACATAGAAACTACTGAGGTCGCAGATTCTGTTGAGACTGATTCTGTTCAACAAAATATCCCTGCTATTCTTCACAATACGGAACCTGTGCTTACACCTGACCAAAAACGTCAGCAGTCTATCAAGAATAATTCTGATGCAGAAAAGGTTCAGATTAAGTCTGCCCCAGATGTTCGTACTCCAAATTCTTATGGTCGTCTCAGACGTAGAAGATTATGAAAAGAATAGCTGCACATCATATGACGTTAGGTGGCATTATGTATGTCAATCATGTAGTTGAGCTGGATGATAATGGAAGTATCGTCAAGCATTATCCCTTGTTAGAAGAGCTCCCGCAGACTGAATGGATGAATAATTATGATAAGTAAAGCAAAAATAAAATATATCAAGAGTCTAGCTCTAAAAAAATATCGTGATAAGGATGATATCTTTGTTGCAGAAGGACCAAAGATAATAACTGAATTGGAACGATATTTTGAGATTATTGATAAATATGATGGTGAAGATGCAGATAAGGCGTCTTTGCTAGATACCCCACAACATTCTCTTGCTTTGTTTAGAAAACGAAAGGAGGACGTTGGTGGATTACATACCCCTACCCGCTCAGAACTATGTTTAATGTTGCATGATATTCAAAATCCAGGTAATTTAGGTACTATTGTGCGCTTGGCTGATTGGTTTGGTATAGAACATATTTATTGTAGCACTGGATGTGCTGATATATATAATCCCAAAACCATTCAAGCCACTATGGGCGCCATAGCTCGTGTACATATTCATTATGTTGATTTACAAGTTGTATTGCAAACATTGCCTAAAGATTATCCGATTTATGGTACTTTTCTTGAAGGTGAAGACATCTATTCTGCCGACTTATCCGTTGGAGGAATGATAATAATGGGTAATGAAGGACATGGAATTTCAGATGAACTATCGTCACATGTAACTCATAGATTGTTAATACCAAATTATCCCTCTGGTCGCGAAACTGCTGAGTCTTTGAATGTTGCTATTGCTACTGCAATTGTTTGTTCTGAATTTAGAAGGCGTTGTTAAAACAGGACTTATGAAGCATTCCATCCATTTTATATTATGCCTTATATCAGTCATCATGATATTGTCATCTTGCACTGTCGCAAGATTCATTGACGATGACGAGTTATTCTTAAGTTCAGTCAATGTAGTTTCAGACAAACCTGCAGAAACAAAACAATTAGCACTTAAGGATTATATACGTCAAACTCCTAATACAAAATGGTTTGGAATTAAAATTCCATTGTCTATTTATTGTCTATCTGGTGTAGATACTACAAATTGGGCTACTCGTTTCTTTCGCAGAATTGGTGAAGACCCAGTTATCTATGATGAAGCAAAATCTTTGTCAACTCAGTCCGACTTGCTACAAGTGTTGAACAACAATGGCTTCATGCATGCACAAGTCTCAGAACAAAAACTGGTGAATAATCATAAATTACGATTAACGTATAGCATATCATCTGGTGCACAATACCATATTCGTTCTTTTTCTAAAAGAATTGAAGATACAACAATCAGGGACTTGCTATTAGGAGAAGATACATTACATTCATTGGTTCATGAGGGAATGGTATTTAATGTTAATATTCTTAATGAAGAACGCAATC
>JAGHSE010000026.1 GCA_018066015.1 Candidatus Colivivens equi | reverse complement strand
GTTCTCAACATTCTGCGACGAAGCCTTGAAGGAATTAGGCAAGAAAGGCGATGTGGCGGATTGGTTGGTGAGGGATTTGTTGCCTACGGCGTATCGTTAACCGTAAGCTCGACGACCGAAGGGGAGTCAATTATCGTGTAATTAGACGTTAATTTATTCGTTAATTATTTTATACATTAGTGTCCACTAAAAATTAGGGACGAGTTAAAATTTAAAATTTTCAAATAAATCAGGTCCATCAAGACCGTTTTGATCTTTGACATTATTGAATTTAGTTTTGCTGAAGAGATCCCTCAGATGAGTCTTGTCGGTGAGTGAGATTCCAAGTATCTGCAATATCTCATATGTTGACCTGTCAAGCTGCATCTTGTGCTTCATGATAGCGACGAGGCAGTAGGTTATGATAGCCGTATAGACTTGTATCTTCACAGCATTCTCAGACGTACCCCAAAATTTTTTAATTCGAAGGTGCTGCTTGAGCCACTTGAAAAACAGCTCTACCTGCCAGCGGTTCTTGTAAAGTTCTGCAACCTGGTGTGCGGAGATATGCTTTGCATTTGTGAGGTAAACGAACTCGCGTTGGTCTTCCTCATCCCAGTATCGCACCATTCGGATTCTCTCTGGATATGCCTTCTGAGAGTAGTAGCCGGTGAGTACAATTTCACAATCTGACAGCACGTTCTTAGGCAATCTGCGTTTCCATTTGACAATCTTGTACTTCATATTCGTCTTGGCTCTTACGACAAAGTATGAGTCGTTCATGTGTATCTTGAATAGACGCTTGTAGTCGTTATATGCACGATCAAATATGTAGTACGAGCCTGACTCATAGGGAATTGCATCCATAGCCTTTACGTCATTAACCTTTGCTTCGGTTATGTGTATGAAGGCAGGAACCTGGGTCTCGATGTCATACAAGGTGTGTACTTTGATGCCACCCTTATGCTTACGAAACTTAGCCCATGGGAACAACTCAAGACAGAGGTCAATCGTTGTAGAGTCGAAGGCATAGACGTTACCATCAAGTTTGAAGATATCCGTCACGTTGTATTTGCGTGCCTCGTCTATCATGTAGAAGGCGAAGTCCTCAAAGATGCGATAGTCACGATTCTCATTCGCCTTGGCAAGGTTGCTTCTTGTGACGTGTTTGCCGACACCAAGATGGTAACACTTCTCCTGATGTGCTTGCAATGCAACTATCAAATCACGAAGGCTTGCACGATTGCAGAGTTGGCCGAACATTAGAGTCAGAAGCTGGTTCCAACAAGTGAAATATTTTACATATTTGTTACCATCATACTTCTTGACAATGCGAAGGAACTTGAAGTTATCAAGAAACTCTACCATCTGCGCGAATACATATTTGTCTTTTAGCATATACAGTCATGTTATGACTGCAAAGGTACAAATTCAAATCATTGCGCGCAAAAATCTCTTGCAACTAACTATATTTCAATTATTTCAAAGAACAATTATCGATTTTTAGTGGACAGTAGTGACTACATACATCTTTTGAATAACTGCAAAGCAGATTAACAAGCCATAATATGCACAAATACCCAACATTCTACCAAAATGCTTGTAAGTTGTTGGTATATAGGGTGAAAGTGTTGGTAGAGTGTTGGTAGAATGATGGTAGAATGTTTGGACAACATTCGACCTGTGTTTATGCGTTAAGAATCAGTTAATTAATACAGAATTGATAGAGTGTTGGATGTTTTTACGAAAAAAAATAAAATTGCTAATCATATAAGGTGTTTTGGGT
>JAGHSE010000031.1 GCA_018066015.1 Candidatus Colivivens equi | reverse complement strand
CCACTCAACGCAATCACCCCTCTCCTAGGAGCACCTGTCATCATCTATGTCATCATCCGCAACAGATAATGAAGTAAAGTTCCTGCATTTTCTGCCTCACCTCAGCATAGTTCAAACAAGTTTGACTCTGCATTCGGTTCGTTGAAAATTCACGGATAATTTATGGTAAATTCACGTTTAAAATAAAATATATCTGATGCCTACGGCGTAATTTTCGCAAATTTTCGTGTAGGGCCTTCGGCACTCCTCGGGAGAGATAAACCTCTCTTCGTCGCAAGCAGAATGACATTCAGTCATTCCGCCGTGGTAAAAAAACTTTGCGTCTCTCTGCTTTCTCTGCAAACCAGTAAATTTCCATTGACCCGTAATAATTGAACATCTGAGCATACGAAAAAAGCGAGGATGATTTGCATCCTCGCTTAATTATGATATCATGAATCACAAAGATTAATATTTAGGATTCTGATATGCTGCTTTTTCTTCTTTTGACATTTCCAAAGCATCAAGCTGACCCTGTGGAATTGGACGAAGATAGTGCTTAGGTTCAATAGCTCGCTCAATTTTGGCATTTGTATGTTCTTTAAATGTCATACCGCCCATGTGATATACACCAGCAAGTTTTTCCCAAGTCTGAGTACGAGTAAGTTCATACCAACGATGTCCTTCACCGAAGTATTCACGACTACGTTCTTGCATGATGTATTCTATTGTGATAGTGTGTGGAGTAGCATCAGTCATATCCTTACTGTGGTCTTCAACCTTAAGTTTACCGTTATTGTTGTCCCAACGCCACTTACCTGCACGTGCACGAATAACATTAATGAGTTCATAAGCTGATTTTTCACCAGTAGCTCCCATTACGTTTGCTTCTGCTGCAATAAAGTAGAATTCAGAGAATTTAGCGATTACATAAGGACGAGTACTACCTGAGTTGACACCAGCACCGAAGCCAGTTCCATTGTCTGTGCGATAAGGTCCGATTTTCCAAATGACAGGATAGAGCTGACGTGTGATATCAGTTGGATTAATTACATAGTCTGCACGATTAGGAAGTATGCCTGCACCTACTGCTGCATCATCGTCAGTATATTTTACATTTTCATCGGAATTGTCGAGGAATGTCAATACAGGGTCACCGAGTCCGTAATTGTGTCCTTCTATGTCAGCTGCATAGTCACCCCAAGGTCCTGGATTAATTGGCAGACCATTAGCGCCTTTGATAGATGCTCTGAAGCCTGTAGATGTAGCACTTGCTTTCTGCCAGTTTGCACGGAAGCAATATGTGAATGTTCCGTCATAACGAGAGTCATTAACCTTGTCTGCAAATGTCTGTGTGAAGACTTCAATAATAGGTGCGATACGAGTCCAAGGACGTCCGAGTCCAGGAACGAGGTCGCGCTGCACTGGGTTCAAGCCATCAACTGAGATAAGAGTATAGTTACAGCAAGGGAACCATGAAGCAAAGTTTTCAGGAGAAGCTCCATTACCCCATGCGTTCTTACCTACACCATTGTATTGGTCACTTTGATCTGTATGATCTGCCCAAAGAAGCCATTCAGGGTTACGATCGTTTGTTGCAACATTTACGTCATAAAATGTTTCTTGGAGTGCATAAGGACCAGGATTGTTGATAGCAGTAATAGCTGTATTATATGCTTTCTGGAAGTAAGCAGGAGCCTCAGAAGCATTACGTTCACATTCAGGATAAGTAGGAATGTTGTTAGGATTCTTTAGCCACCATGCGTAAGTAAGGTATGCTTTTGCGAGATACATACGTGCTACGTTCTTTGTTACAGCACCTGTTACACGTGGAGTTTCTGGAAGATTAGAAACTGCTTTTTCAAGGTCTGGGAATATACATTCTGTATAAACTTCAGCCACAGTGTTGCGGACGGATGTACGGGAAGGTGTTGAGTTAAACTTCAATTTTCCTGAACCTAAATCAAGTGGCACACCACCGAAATTACGTACAAGGTGGAAATAATAGAATGCGCGGAAGAAATAAGCTTCAGCTATAAGGCTTGGGCTCATATTTCCAGCTTCTGCATTTTCAATCACACCGTTTGCTGTATTGATAGTTGGGAATAGATTCCAGAAGTTACCAGCATCGCAGTTTGTTGATGTAATGAGTGGAGCCCCTTTTGCGAGGTCACATGAAGTGAAGTTTTCACCGTTACCACTCTGAGCATATGTAAATTCGTCTGTACCTGTCTCAAGTGCACTATACACATATCCGTTACCATAGAGGTTACGGAGTTGGTTGTAGAGAGAGGTCAAACCGCCTTCAACTCCCTGCTTGGAAGAGAAGAATGTAGGATCGTATGAAGATCTTGCTTGTTCATCAAGAATATCGCCACATGATGTCATGCTGAGTGCGAATAAACCAGTGAGTGCAATTATAATATAATTCTTTTTCATAATCTTCTTCAATTATTAGAATGTTAAGTTAATACCAAACAGGAAATTACGAGTAGCTGGAGTGTTGTAACCCACGATTGGGAGTTTGTGAGCACCTGTATAACCTGAGAATGTAACTGCTGTAGTTGCTCCGTTGTGAGCAAATGTATTAGTTTCAGGGTCAAGTCCACACTCGTTCTTGTAAGGAGAGAAGAATACAAATGGATTTTGTACTGTTGCATAAACGCGAAGACGTTCAATACCAAGTTTCTTGATTGCAGCTAAGTTTTGGAAGCTATATCCAAGAGTGATAGTGCGAATCTTGAGATAGCCAGCGTCAAAGTATCCAAGAGTAGAAGCATATTTAGGATTATCACCATCTACGATGCCACCTGGTTTTGGATATTTGTTAGTTGGATTGTCTTCTGTCCAATAGTCAACGTCGAGTTGTCCACGACGACCAGTCAACATATTGAGATAGCCGTTTGAAGAGTGGATAGCAGAGATAAGTTTACCACCAATCTGGAATGCACCAATAACTGATAAGTCGAAATTCTTGTAAGATACGTCTGTATTGAAACCTCCCATGAGGTCAGGTTCCATAGAGATAATCTGACGATCCTCAGGACCGATTGGGCGAGTAGGATTGCCATTCTCATCATAGTCACCTGTATATTCAACCTTAATCATACCTGCATTTCCTCCTGGTTCAAGCTTATTACGCATATCCTCTTCGTCAGACTGCCAAATACCTATTTTATTATAGTCATAGATACAATCAATTGGGTGTCCTACGAACCAGCGGTTACCTTCGTCGCGTTCTGCTCCTGAAGCAAGTTCTACGAGTTCGTTATGATTAGAATAGAAGTTGATACCTGCATTCCATGTCCAACCGTTGTGGTTTTCAAGAATTGTTCCGTTGATTCCAAATTCCCAACCTTTATTTCTTGTCTTACCAATATTCTGCATACTGCTTGATACACCGGCAGTTGAAGGTAAGCTAACAGCGAGAAGAAGGTCATGAGTATTCTGAATGTAGTATTCGAATGTACCTCTCAAACGGCCACCAAAGAGTGTGAAATCGAGTCCGAAGTTCCAAGTCTTTGTGTATTCCCATCCAAGTTCAGTATTTGGAAGTGCTGATACATAGTAACCTGTAGAATAACCAGTAGGACCGAAGTTATAGAAGTTTGTGCTAAGAGAACCGAGAGTAGAATAAGGATCAATACTTTGGTTAGAAGTTTCACCATAACCAACGCGAACCTTTAATCTATCAAGCCAATCAATATCGCTCATGAATTTTTCACGGTTGATATTCCAACCAGCTGAAACTGCAGGGTAAGTATGCCACTTATGACCACTTGCAAGGCGTGATGAACCATCAGAACGAACTGTTGCGCTCAACATATACTTATTATCAAAGTCGTACATTACACGACCCATAATTGACTGAAGACCGCTTTCCCAGAATCTCTGGCCGTTAGGACTTACTGTAATATTCTGCTGTGCATAACCGATGTTGAAATACTGGAATGCTTCGTTTGGAATATCCTGGCCTGACATACCAGTCTGCTCGAAACGAGTATTTTCTGCTGAATACATACCTACGATGTTGAAATGATGAACATCAGCAAAAGTATGATCGTAAGTGAGAACGTTTTCAACGCTCCAATTCTTACGGATGCTTTCATCAATAGATGCTGAGTTAATAGCTGTAGGTGTTACATTGTTTACACCCGTACCTGTGAATGAACCAGTCTTGTTGTTACGGTAGTTGAGACCTACATTGATGCGGTAACTAAGACCTTCAATCCAAGGGCACATAACTTCTGCAAAGAGTGTGTTATAACTACCAAAACCTTTTCTTTCATTCATCCAAACATTATCTAGTGAGTCAATAATGTCTGGAGTAAGGATATAGTTTTCGTCCGCATTCATCTTGATAGTGCGCTTGAGAGTTCCATCTTCATTGTATGGATTTGCTATTGGAGTAGCACTAAGTACACCATAAAGACCAATCTGACCGCCATTTCTTACACTATAATTAGTGTTAGTAGAAAGACCGAAACGGAAGTAGTTACCTACTTTCTGGTCGAAATTACCACGAACTGAATAACGTGAGAAATCCTGACCTGGAACAACAGCAGCATCATTGTAATAACCAGCGCCAAAGCTGTAGTGACCACCGTCTGTACCACCTTGAACTGACAAGTTATGGCTTTGAGTATAACCAGTTCTGAAGAACATATCCTGCCAATCAGTATCAACTGAATTGTCTTCGTCTGGTCCGTTAACTGTATAAGATGTACCTGTTGCATGATCCTTAAGATATTCACGAAGTGCAACAAACTGAGGACCATTCATCATTGGGTACTTGTTGAATTCATTTTTCCAACCTGCATACATGTTATATGAAACCTTTGCAGGAGAACTCTGAACACCATTAAGAGTGGTAATCATGATGACACCATTAGCACCACGAGAACCATAAATAGCAGTAGCAGAAGCGTCTTTCAAAATGTCAATACTCTTGATATCAGCTGTAGGGATATCAGAAAGATTGCCCATAAATGGAACACCATCAAGAACGATAAGTGGGTCATTGCTTGCATTCAAAGAACGCTGACCACGAATACGAATCTGCATTTCATCACCTGGTTGTGAAGAAGTCTGTGTCATTACAACACCAGGAACACGACCAGCTAATGCAGCAGCAACATTTGTAGCAGCAACTGCGTTAAGTTCATCACCACTAACATTGGCAACAGAACCCGTAACAGCCTCACGACGCTGAGTACCATAACCGATAACAACTACTTGATTGAGGTTGTGCTTTTCTTCTGCAAGCACAATTTTCAAGTTGTCCTTACCATTTACATTTACTGACTGTGCAGTGAAGCCTACGTATGATACAGTAAGCTTTGCAGTAGCGCCAGCATTAACTACGAAATTACCATTCAAATCGGTTACAGTACCATCATTAGTACCTTCAACCTTTACAGTTGCACCGATGAGTGGTTCACCATGAGTGTCAAGGACAACGCCTTTGACTTTTTGAGCAAACATAGTTACTGACATTGAACAAGCAATAATCAGCATGAAAGCTCTCATCTTTTGGTTGAGTCTCATAATAATTTGATAATTGGTTAAACAATAAAATAGTTAAAAAACACTATTTGTGAATTCTATAATCTTTATCGGTTCGGTTATTAATTATTTATTACTCAAATAACATTCAAAGGCACATTCAACAAACTACTTACTTGAGATGCTACAAAGTTATACATTTTTTTATTTACATCCAAATTTTTATTAAAGATTATTAC
>JAGHSE010000122.1 GCA_018066015.1 Candidatus Colivivens equi | reverse complement strand
TTACATAGCAAAGCCCAAGTATGCTCCATTATTTTGTCCTCAGCCTTTGTATTATCTCCTGACCTATGTCACAAACTATTATCAGTGGCAAAAGACTCAAAAGAAAGACGGATTCCTGTCAAGCATTATGGACTCTATTTATTCATTTTTCATGCCTGACGAGGTGTTCTTTGAGGAGGTGCAGAAAATTTGTAAATACATTATATATAAAAAGAATGGTTTTTCTGCTGTAACAGGAAATTCCATATTACGTCTAAACTAATAAAATGATAAAGTCATGGCAGAGCAAAAACCTTTGAAGATATTGATGATGGGAGGCCGTCGTTGTGGTAAAACTTCGGCACTTGCCAGTTTGTTTGAGCAGATGGTTAATGGACCTGTGAAGAACTATTTCACAGTATCAGATCAAACCATCCTGGAGACCAAAGATGGCGAAACACAGGATTCACTCAACGGAAAGTTTTTGGAACTTACACAAATGTTGGGCAAGCCACATACAAAGACGTTCCTTGTAGATAAAGGTCCAACTAATAACTTTTGGAATTATAGATTGAAATTACAGATTCCAGGAACAGACAGATCTATGTTCATGGAATTCCGTGATTCCGCAGGTGAGTTCTTCGAAGCAGGAGGTACACACTCAAAGGAAACAAACGATTATGTTTCTGAATGTGATGTCTTCGTCATTATTGTGGATACTCCATACCTAATGGGATGTAACGAAGAGGAGAGTAAAGAACTCTGCACCGAAGCAATAAATCTCGGTACCAACAGAATTAATGACATTCATGGATTCTTGACCAACATTAACGATAATGATGGTCAAGATGCAAAGATGGTTGTATTCGTACCGTTAAAATGTGAAAAGTGGGCAAAAGAAGGTCGTATTGACGAAGTAACAGCTCGTATTAAAACAGTTTATGAGAAGACAATAAAAGCACTCTCGGCATACAAAAAGATGACAATAGGAATCATACCTATTGAAACGGCGGGCAATATTCTATTCTCGGAATTTAAGGATGCTTATACTATTACAGGCAAAATAGGTGGCACAAAACGTTGCTGTAAGATTAGCGAAACAATAGTTAGATTAGAAGATGGTACTCCTAAAAAAATCAAAGACACGGACATCATCAACGAAGACGACAAGGCCGTTATTTCCGGAACAAGTTTGATGCGTCCTTATGCTTGGTACAATATCAATCCAAATGACCCCTCATACGCGCCTAAGAATTGTGAGCAGTTACCTTTACACATTCTTCACTTTATGTTTGGCAAATACAAAGAGATAGAAAACAAAAAAGAAAAGGGAGGATTCTTTTCTTTCTTGAAGGGCTTATGGGATCGCATCTGTGCAGTCTTCGGCAAAATAAAGATAGACGAGTTGGATAAGATTCTAACCAAAATGCGCACAGATGGAATCATAAAGAACTCTGGCGATGGCATTGAGTACATTCAAAAATGTTATTAATTTTTTTTCTACATATCGAAAATGAGTTTTTCATATTGACATCAAAAATATGAAACCAATTAAAATATTGATGCTTGGAGGTATTGCGTGTGGTAAAACGACTGTACTATCAAGTATAATTGAATGTGCAATCAATAATCCTATCGGTCAATACTTAACTGTATCTGATCATACACTGATTGAATGTGGTGTAGGTTCTATTTATGACAAAACCGTAGAATTGAAAAATCTTTTGGCAAAATCTCCTTCTAATGATTTTCTAGTTGGTAGAGTCGGAGGTCATCTTATAACTCAGAATACGTTCTTGGTACAAGAACCTGGATATTCCAATTCAATTTCTTTGGAATTTTTAGAGGTGCCAGGTTCTATGCTCGGTTCATGCCATGATACAGAAATTAGAAATAAACTAGATGAATGCGAAATTATTATAGTATGTGTTGACACTCCTTATTTAATGGGACCTATCGACGAACAAAACAAAGATATATGTTCTGAGTCAATAAATCATTCTGTCAATTGTGTTGCAGAAGTACACAATCTTCTGATGAATATTTCAAACAAAGAAAAATTGATATTGTTTGTCCCTTTAAAATGTGAGAAATGGGCTAAGGAAGGTCGATTAGGAGAAGTAAATAATCGTATAAAGGATGTTTACAATCATGCAATTAATGCTCTTTTGGCCTATGAGAATATGAATGTAAGCATTATTCCTATAGAGACTGTTGGCAATATCCTTTTCTCGGAATTTAAAGAACCATTCCTCATAACGAAAGAGAATAGCATCTCTCCAAAGCGGTGTTGTAAGATAAGTTATTCTATAGTCAGACTAGAAGATGGCAGATTGTACAAAATCAAAGATAGCGATTTTGTCTATCAAGATGAACACGCCTGTCTTTGGGGTACGAATCTGCTTAAACCTAATTGTTGGTTTAACATCAATAGCAAAAACCCATCATATTCACCTAAAAATGGAGATCAACTATTGATTCATATTTTAGATTTCATAGTAAGAAAAAGGAACAAAACTCGGAAACCTTTTATGCAATATTTTTTTCCTCAAGATAACCTAAAATGGTTGGAGAAGATCCTCTCTCATTTAGACAATAGAGGTTTAATTATTAAAGACAAAGATGTTATAGAAATCTTA
>JAGHSE010000207.1 GCA_018066015.1 Candidatus Colivivens equi | reverse complement strand
CCCCGGCAATCCGGTAAAACCACTTTATGCCGTATTTTATACCCTGAGTTGCCGTATTTTAACTTGGAAGATATGGCAACGTTGGCACAAGTGCAACAAGACCCGAAGGGATTTCTATCCATGTCTCCCACGGGGATGATTATTGATGAAGTGCAGCGCTTTGAATCTCTATTTTCATACCTGCAGGTGCTGGTTGATGAGGACAGAATACACGGAAATACAGAAAGACATTTTATCTTGACAGGTAGTGCCAATTTTACTTTGATGCAAAATATATCTCAATCTATGGCGGGTAGAACAGCAGTTGTAACTTTACTGCCATTCTCTAATAGCGAGATAAGTTCATCCTTCCCGGATGCAAGTACGGATAGGCGTATTTTGAATGGTGGTTATCCGGCGGTATGGACCAATGAGGAGTCCGGCAGGTCTTTCCTGTTGAGCAATTATTTTACAACCTATGTGGAGCGTGATTTGCGCCAACTGATTAACATAAAGGATTTGCGTGCTTTTCAAACATTTATTCGGCTATGTGCAGGGCGTATAGGTAGTGAATATGTTGCATCCAATCTGGCGGTAGAAGTAGGAGTTAGTGTGCCAACTATCCAGTCTTGGATTAGTATTTTGGAAGCATCTTATGTACTTTACTTGTTGCCGCCATATTATGCCAATATCAAGAAACGGCTGGTCAAAACACCCAAAATATATTTCTATGACACAGGCTTGGCTGCATGGCTATTGGGTATCAACACGTCCGAGCAGTTGGCTCTGCATCCTTTGCGTGGCGGTCTTTTTGAGAATATGGTTATTAACGACAAGATGAAGACCTATTATAATCGCGGGGAGCAGCCGAATTTCTATTATTATCGCGACCAACAGCAACATGAAGTGGATTTATTGGAACAGCACCAAGATGGTACAATATCTGCATTTGAAATCAAATCGGGCCAAACTTATCGGACAGATTACCTCAATGGATTGCAATATGTACAAAATGTGTTGGGGGATAAGATTATTCAAGCGCAAGTTATTTATGATGGTCAATTAGAGCAACCCTCTCTGATGCAAGGTGTAATCAATTATTTATCCTGACATAATTTAATCTCTAACCCTAAAAAAAATCGTCCTTCGGGGCGATTTTTTTTTGTATCTTTGCAGTGTATTTCAAAACAACATCCTAACAAGACCCAAATAATACTCTAACAATGTCCTAAAAAAGTCCTAACATAGTCCTAACATAGTCCTAACAAGACAGATGTAAGAAATGGCTATTTTTAGGCGATTTTTATCTTCTACCTACTACATCCGTCAGCGATACAACAATTGCGCTCACGCAAACATCAATTTATCACTCCATCATTAAAAAATCTCAAAAATATTTGCTAGTTTGAGATTTTTTCCGTATCTTTGCAGCGAATTTGGAAAAATGTATTATTATGGCAGTAGCAACCGCACGTCAAACATTAACTATTACTTTTGATCCTTCGAGTTTATATGCTCAGACTTTGGTACAAACGCTTCGGCTTTCCAAACTTTTCAAAGTGGAAGAAAGTCCATACGATATGCGTTATGTCAAAATGGTTGAATCCGCAGAAAAGGGCGAATCACATCGCATCTCACGGGAGCAATTATGGAAATGAGTTATACTCTTGAATACAAGGACAAGGCACTTGAGGATATACAATACTTCAAGTCGCTTGGCGATGAAACTATCAAAAGAAAAATTAATGCCCTTTTAGATGAACTTGAGGAGCATCCGCTCACGGGAACAGGTAAGCCCGAAAAGTTGAAACAAAATCTATCCGGCTATATGAGCCGAAGAATTAATCATGAGCATCGTCTTTTGTATAGAATAGACGAGGAGACTAAAGTGGTTACAATAATCTCGTTTAAAGGACATTATTAATATTAGTATTTAATACTAAATGACCCCTAACTGCCTACATATTAAGCGAATAACCGCCCTTTTTAGGGGGGGGTAAATCTTCGCAGCGGTTTAGAACCGCAACAAAAAACTATTCAGAAATAAAAGATAGACTTTGCCTATCCTGACTTGTGTCGGGGTAGGCATTGCCTTATATATAATTAACAATATTTATTAACGGACCCTAACCCCAACCCTTTCCCTCATAGGGCAAGGGAGCAGGATGGGTCAAAAAACAACTAACAAT
>JAGHSE010000339.1 GCA_018066015.1 Candidatus Colivivens equi | reverse complement strand
TGTACCAAGTTATTTTTTTATCATCACTTAATTTATGTTATATTACAAAAGTTGTGCAAATATAATAAATAAAAATGAAACAACAATGCATCTATTACAGGTTTTATATTAATTGAATTCCTTGCTTAGCACATTCTTCTCGCATCAAATCAGGCCAAATACTTGCTTGTATTTCTCCGATATGCGCTTTGTGCAATAATATCATGCACAGACGACTTTGGCCGATTCCCCCACCAATAGCGAGCGGTAATTTCCCATTTAGTAGTGTCTGATGGAAAAAAAGATGTTCACGGTCTTCTTTGTTTTGAAGTACTAATTGGCGATGCAACGCCTCAGCATCAACTCTGATACCCATAGAAGACAGTTCCACGCTGCGTTGCAATATTGGATACCATATAAGTAAATCACCATTCAGTCCCTTGTATCCTTCCTCATTCATAGTTGACCAATCATCATAGTCAGGAGCACGGAAATCATGTGGTTGGCCATTTGAAAGATTAGCACCAATGCCGATAATAAACACAGCTCCATACTTCTTACAAATTTCATCCTCTCGTTGTTTTGGAGATAAATCAGGATACATCTTCAATAATTCTTCTGCATGTATGAAATATATTTCTGAAGGTAGGAATGGTTTAATTTGGCAGTAGTGTTCACAAACCAAATATTCAGTACGAAGTATCGCACTATATATTTCTGACACTATCTTGCGTAAGAATGGTAAACAATATTCTTCATTTGTAATAGTTCGTTCCCAATCCCACTGATCAACATATAACGAGTGAAGGTTGTCCAAATCCTCATCACTACGAATCGCATTCATATCTGTATATATACCATTCCCTGGTTCAATCTTATATTCTGCCAACATCAGTCGTTTCCATTTTGCTAAGGAATGAACAACCTCTGCTTCTTGATTATTCATAGACTTTATGGGAAAACTGACAGGTCGCTCCACTCCACTCAAATCATCATTAAGTCCAAGTCCACGTAGTACGAAAAGCGGAGCAGTTACACGGCGGAGTCGCAAAGCGGTTGAGAGATTCTGTTGAAAGAAATCTTTTATAGATTTCATCGCCTGTTCTGTTTGAAGTGGCGTAAGTTAAATTTTATAGGTCATATAAATTTTCAATTAAATGTCAATATTCCTTGAGCCGATTTCGGGACTCGAACCCGCGACCTACGCATTACGAATGCGTTGCTCTACCAACTGAGCCAATTCGGCATTCACTTATTTCGTTGCAAAAGTACAAAAAAAATATGATAAGTAAAAATTTTCAAAAGACAAATCATTGTCAATACCACTGTACGGCGGATGAATAGCTACTACGTTTATCATATTTAAGAGCATCAGTAAGTGTGCTGGCATTAGCTCTAAGTGTTATATTATATGAAGTAAAAGGTCCGAAAGTCATACCAGCTGCAATATTGAAGCAATGCATATCACGAGAAATATTAACAGATGTCATTGCCAATTTATTTGCGGTAAAGTCCCAACCAGTAGTAAAACTGATATTCCATCCAGTAGAAAGGCGTACTGAACCAGAAGAATTAAGATTGTGTGTAAATGCATACGGATAGCGCATAGAACTCACATTGATATCAGCCGAACGATCTTCTGCCATAGTTATACCATAAGAGATTGAAAATGACCATGGTATATTTAAGCGCATATATCCATCTTCATCAAGGTTGCCTTTTTTGGACTCACTTTCTTCGTTTGATGAGCGCTGAGTGCCAGAAGTAGAATCCGTTTCATCATCTTCATCCGACACATTTTTTTCTTTATCATCTTGTTCCTCAACATCACGGCCCATAAGTTTATTCCATTTTTTCTTTAAATTCTTAAGAGTCTGATTGTTAAACGTAAAAGATAGATTTTTACTCATTCCTTGGAACCTACCAAATCGGCCATAAGACCATTCTGTACGATTACCTACTACTACATTTCCATTCTTATCAAATTCATAAGCATAGGTATCGAAAACAGCATTGACATTAAGAGTAAATTTTCCCCATTTTAATCGCAAACGAGTTGATAAATTACTCCATGGTTTTTCCTTAGCTGCCATATTATACGACAGACTGGCACCTAATTGATCTATTATACTCACATTCTTAAACCCAGTAGAATCCCTATCTGATTTTATTTTCATTTCAATGTTGTTGTCAACATCAAAAGTAAACGACCCAGTACGTCCTCTGCCTGGAACACCAAACATTGACCCTGCATAAGGCGAGTATTCTACAGTAGTAACATTACCGTCAAGATCAGTTTTTGTATATGTGGTATAATAATGATAGTGGCTGTCCCCAAAATCAGGAGCATAAGTAAATGAAACGGATGGTGTAAAAACGTGACGAATCTTCTGTATCTTGTCTCCAAATATTTTCTGATTTGGTTGATACATTCCATACAATTTTGTATTTGCCGAGAATGAAAGATTATAATCCCATACACGATTGAAACCATACACAGTATCATTTACTACACATTGTTTTTCAGTATCCCATGATTGGTTAATCTTATGAGTGTACCAACGAGAATTATAATTAAATGAAGGTGTAACGTTGATATAATTAAAAATATTGAAGGAAGCATTAATAGGAATAGAATGCCTCATGCCATTACGCCAATCTTTTAATATGCTAGAATGAAGAATCAAATCTTCTTTAGTATTTATGGAATTTTCAAGATTACCAGTATATGACATTGCAATCTTCTCATACCAACGTTCCTTACCTACAAGTTTTTTTCGTTTAAAAGGATAGAATCTTGATAATGAGATTGATAAGTTTGGAAGTGACAAAGATAATGTGGAATCGCGCATATTCTGTGCAATATTGAATGAAGAGGAAATAGATAAGCCCAACTTAGGGAATGAGCGAGAATAGCTCACACTTGATGTTCTTGTACTTTGACTATACGTTGCAGGATTATATCTACTTGCGAAATTGCTCTTTTCATAACTTGATGTTGCAAAATTCACACTTGCAGAAAACGAGCTATTTGGGTGAGCCTTACTATCTTGGCGATGAGTCCACTGAATTTTAAAACTCTCCGTTTTCATATAGTCAGGTAAATTCTCCTCGCTCTCCTTTGCGACTTGATAATTAAGATTAAAACTGCCAGAATATTTATATCTGCGATTATAATTACTTTGAGCAGCAATTCCCCATGAACCTTTCGTAAAAATTTCTCCAGTCAACTTCAAGTCAATATTATCACTGATAGCAAAATAATATCCACCATCACGAAGATAAAAGCCCTTAGAAGAATCATCACCATACGACGGCATTATCAAGCCAGAAGAATAAGAACTAGTAAAAGGGAAATAAGCAAAAGGCAAAGCAATAGGGAGAGGGACATCTTCCACAACAAGCCAAAACGGCCCTGATGTCACATCTTTTCCAGTACGAACCTTTGCTCTTGACAGAGCAATATAGAAATGTGGATGCTTGCGATCACATGTGGTATATGTTCCGTGGCGCAAAAATATTGTATTGTCGGAACCTTTTTTAGAGTCTTCCCCACGCAAGAAACCTTCTTGCTGAGTTGTATAGACATTATGAATGAATCCCTTTTGAGTATCAAAATTATAATCCATTGATTCTGATTCATATTGATCCTCACCCTGTTTGAATACAGGTGAACCAACCCAATTATCAGTAGAGTCCTTGATACCTACAGCATGAACAAGCGAACTATCAATGTTCATTGAAATTTGCTCAGCAGTAAGTTCTATGTTTTGATACTTAACATTACTATTACCAAACAAATAAGCATTCTTGCTATTCATATAGAACACGATAGAGTCATCAGCAGTATATGCAACTGGTGATTCAAGAGCGCTTTTGCGTTTTGTCTTGGCAATTGAATCCTGAACTGCGATTGAGTCATTCCACTGACTATATTTAGGACGGCCGTATTCATCAAGTTGCAACTCATGTTCTTTATTGAATGCCTGACGCACTGAATCAATTACAGATAATTCTTTTGAAATTGAATCCAGTTTATTAACCACTGTATCAACCTTTGCTATTCGAGTTGAATCCAATAATACGTCTATTATGGAAACAGTGTCCTTTTGCGTATCATTTACAATATTGTCAATTTGAATCTTTTGAGAAAGTATATCTGATTGATTGATAGTATCATCAAATGTAGTAGGTACAATTTTGCCCTCTTGTGTGATGATAGTATCACCAATCTTATGTGTGCGAAAGAATAAGCCAGAAGTTCCACACTGCACAAACAGCATGGCAACTATCAACACAATTAATATATATAATGTATGTTTCAAAACTTATTCTGCGCTAAACCAAATTGCAAAGTTAGTATTTTTTTTACAAAAAACAAAAACATTAACTTTCTCTACGTTGTAGCAACACCACATTCTCTACGTGTTGTGTATGAGGAAACATATCAACAGGTTGTATTCGTTCAACACGATACATTTCGTCAAACAATTGTAAGTCACGAGCCTGAGTAGCAGGATTACAGCTTACATAAACAATACGCTCAGGCGAAGCATTCAAAATCACATCAATCACATCTTTATGCATACCAACACGTGGAGGGTCAGTAATGACCACATCTGGACGCCCGTGCTCTGCAATAAAGTCATTAGTAAGAATATCCTTCATGTCACCAGCAAAGAATAATGTATTATCCAAGCCATTAATTTGCGAATTGACTTTAGCATCCTCAATGGCTTCTGAAACATAATCAATACCTATTACTTGGTGAGCATGACGACTGACAAAATTAGCGATTGTACCAGTTCCTGTATATAAATCATACACTAGTTCTTTACCTGTAAGTTGAGCAAAAGAACGAGCTACTTTGTAGAGATTATATGCTTGTTCGGTATTTGTCTGATAAAAAGACTTTGGGCCTACTTTGAATTTTAGGTCTTCCATCTCTTCAAAAATATAATCATTTCCTCTAAACACATTTACTTCCAAGTCTCCGAACGTATCATTGGCCTTATGATTATCTACATATAACAAGGACGTGATTTGAGGAAAAGAGTCAGAAATAAACTGCAAAAGTGACATTGCCTGAGTATGTTCTGCATTATTTTCAATGCGAAACTGAACAAGCAACATCAACTCATCAGTATTACTATTCCTTACCATAATAGAACGCAACAACCCTGTATTATTACGCAAATTATAAAATACCAAATTATGTTCTAATGCATAATCTCTTATGGCATTGCGTATCTTATTTTGGATATCATCCATCAAATGACATTCTGTGATATCAAGTATTTTGTCAAATGCTCCAGTAATATGAAAACCCAACGCATTATGCTGAGACACATCACTTGGTTCTTCGGGTAATATCCATCTGCGGTCTGAAAATCCAAATTCCAATTTGTTTCTATAACATGTAGTCTTTTCACTACCTAATATAGGAGAAACCTCAGGTAGTTCAATGTGACCTATTCTAGTGAGATTATCTACGACTTGCTGTTGTTTTGCCCGCAATTGTTCTTCATATTTCAAGCACTGCCACTTACACCCGCCACATATTCCGAAATGAGGGCAGAAAGGAGCGTCTCTAAGAGATGAATATTTATGAAAATTAATAGCAACAGCCTCCATATAACTATGTTTCTTTCTACGTACCTGAAGGTCAACAACATCACCAGGCACAACATAAGGAACGAATATCACCTTATCATTTAATCGTGCGACAGCCTTTCCCTCAGCTGCTACAGCCTGAATCTCAATGTTTTCTAATATTGGCAAGTTTTTTTTCATAATCAAATTGAGTTGATGCATAAAAATATGCAAATGGAGTGTGAAGTGCAACTGATAATAACAGAATTATTACAGCATCAACAAAACACAAAATATGTAAAAACACATAGTATGTACTTGGAATTTCTGGCAAATCACCGATTTCCTCAGCATAATTAAATACAAATGAATGAAAAATAGAAAATTCAATAGGTGAAGCAACCAAAACTAGAACAATTCCAATAGTGAATAGCACAACAGCAGTCATACCAACCCCCGAAAAGAAATTATGAAAAGTTAACTTCATCCCAGACTTGATGGCAGCCAGCCCACCCTTTCCGATCAGCGTCATACATGGTACTACAAATGAAACAATCACTACGATAACTATTGCTAAAATAATTTTGCATATTTTTATCACAATGGCTATATCCGGAATTAGAGAAACCAAACCAAGAAGCAAAAAGAAAATAGCAACACACACAGTTACCTTCCCAAATCGCTCTTTTGACTCTCTATGAAAAATTTTCCATTTCAATGTTGACAGATTATATTCCGAAGCATACAAGTGAACAAAAGTATAAACATTCGCAACAAACATGCTGTACGCAACCAACAGCACTAAGCACAACAATACCAACCATCCTCCATATGTGGATTGAATAAATGTAGGTAGTGAAGATTTAGGTAATATTAGCAGACTACATATTAGAGTAAATACTACTGCACACACTATAGAAATTGGCAATAAAGAACGTAATAGACTACGAAAATTATCAGAGACCAAACTAATACCATTAGACAAGCACTTTCCAATGGTTCTATGCTTATAAAAAGGCTCCACTGTTTTCAAGTTATTTTTATTCATTGACAAATATTTTGCACAAAGTTAGTGAAAATTAAAAATTTATTCATAATTTTGTGCATTCTTTTTAAGAATTAATAACTTTTTAAGCCCTAAAATATGAGTTATTCATCAAAAGTAAGGATAAAAGATATAGCCGAAATGGCTGGAGTATCAGTAGGAACCGTGGATCGCGTAATACACGGAAGGAACAATGTATCAAAACTAGCATTAGAAAAAGTTCAAAAAGTACTTGACGAGATAGATTACATACCAAACCACTATGCTAGTGCTCTTGCCAGCAACAAAATATATAAATTTGCAGCCATACTCCCCATGCATGAACCTGATGGTTATTGGGCTCGAGTAGAAAGTGGGCTTAACGAAGGAGTAAGACGTTTTAGTGACTTTAAGATAGATTTTCGCATCTTCACATACGATCAGTTCAATGATGTGACATTTGAAAATCAAGCTAAATTAGCAATACAGTCTGTACCGGATGCCATTATCATTGGTCCCATTTTCAACCATAAGATAATGTCCAAATTCTTAAAGAAACTTGAAGAACTCGCAATTCCCTATTCTTTGATTGACTCATATTGGTCTGACTTCAACCCAGTTTCGTTTTACGGACAAGACTCCAAACGTAGTGGAGAATTCTCTGCCAAGATAATGCTTATGGCGGCAAACAACGAAAAAAAGATTGCTTTATTCAAATTGATTGGTGAAGGTCGCGTAGCCAGTCGTCAGCAAATGGACCGCGAAACTGGTTTTAGAGAATACGTAAAGACACATAGTCCTTCCACCGAAATTATCACAAAAGAGTTGTATATATACGACAAGCATGAAACCACACAAACCCTAAAAGAATTTTTTACTGAAAATTCCGATATCAAATTTGCTCTCACATTCAACTCCTCCATTCATCTCCTTGGCAATTTTTTGAAGCAAGAAATGCCACATCATCCTCATGTGACCCTCTTAGGTTATGATGCAATTGAACGCAATGTAGAATGTCTTAAGAATGGTTCGGTTGATTTTCTCATTGCACAGCAACCACATAAACAAGGACTCAATTCATTTCGTTCTACTTTCAACAGTACAGTATTAAAAGTATCTCAAAATATCATCAACTACGTTCCTATTGAATTACTGACAGTAGAAAACGTTGACTACTACAAAGATTAACACCTTATAAATCTACATTATTTCACCCCCTCAGACTTGCAATTTGGAGACTGAGGGGGTGATTATTTACATCAATTCTTTTCAGCAGTAGTTTTAGGCTCTTGTTTTATTGCATCAGGTGACAATTCACTCATATACCCTTTGATAAAAATGCGTGTCAAGTCATCCTTGCAGTTAGAAAATACCTGCACATACTTACTAAAGTTTCCAGGCATCTTGCCAGAACCATCATACGTCACAACAATTTCCCCTGACTCCCCTGGAGCAATAGCATCTTTTGGATATTCAGCACCGGTACAACCACATGAAGGATGAACATAGTTAATAATCAGAGGAGCATTACCAACATTTTTAAATTTAAACACACATTTTTGAATAGGAGTATCTTGCGAGAATGTACCTAAATCAATAGTGGTCTTCTCAAATTTAATTTCAGGATACTTCTTTGCAGATGTAAACGAAAATGACATGATTGACAAAACAATCACCAACAATAATTTTACATTAAGT
>JAGHSE010000085.1 GCA_018066015.1 Candidatus Colivivens equi | reverse complement strand
GAGTATTTATATTTATAAAAACGGTAATATCTTTAATGTTACCGGACAAAAAGTAAAATAAATTTGCGTATGTCAAATAAAAGCAGTATCTTTGCACCCGCAATGAAAAAACAGAAAACAATATATCAAACTCCACAATCCCACTTGATGACCGATATTCCGGTCTGGTGCGATTTTGCGGGATTGTCTATTGCGCCGGAAGTGCAGGCGATTAATTAAAATAGACATCACATCATAGAAAAAGCGTAAGTTCGGATGAATTTACGCTTTTTTTGTAGGAAAAATTTGCATATATCAGAAAAAAATACTAATTTGGGCAAGCTGCCTGCTAAGCCACTCAATACCCACCCCACGCATTCCCCCCTAATGTACATGCCTCGTCTTTATTAATGAGCAAGTATTTGGGCACAACGGCTACCGCCGTCTAATACTCCTTTTGTTCTATATTTTCGTGAGCAAGCTCCCAAAATTTATCTCAAAAGTACTATTATTTGATTAAAAATCAATTTTTGTGCCCAAAATATTTGCTCATACCAAATTTTTGTTGTATATTTGCGAAAAATTTCGTTACGAAAAAAATCGTAGTATGGAAAACCCATTTAAATTTGGATCTATTGTAGAGGGAAATTACTTTACAGATCGTGCCCAAGAGGTAGCCTATATTAGGCAGTATATCGAAGGACCAAACCATCTAATACTTATTAGTCCTCGACGTTTTGGTAAAAGCAGTGTAGTTAGAAAAGCCTTGCGCGAAAGCGGAAGAGATTCGATTACACTCAATTTGCAGCATATGGTGTCCGTTAATGATTTGGCGGCTGCATTACTGAAAGAGTTGTTTAAAGCCCATCCATTGGAGCAACTCCGCCACTTCTTTACTCATTTCCGCGTTATTCCGACGATATCCTCTAATCCTTTAACGGGAGCCATTGAAGTGGCCTTCCAACCGGGAATGGATTCTACCGTTGTATTGGAAGATGTAATGGCTCTATTAGACCGTGTGGGAGGTAATGGGGAACGCCTCGTAATCGTTTTAGATGAGTTCCAAGAAATCTTGGACATTGCTCCTCATCTGGATAAGCAATTACGTGCCATTATGCAACAACAGCAACAGATTAATTATATTCTATTGGGAAGCCAAGAGTCTATGATGACGGATATATTTGAAAATAAGAAATCACCATTCTATCACTTTGGAGAACTGATGAGACTGAAAAAATTACCCTATGATGATTTTGAACAATATATATCTTCCCGTTTACAATCTTGTTGTCCCGATTGTTCAGAGACCTTGGCCAAACAAATATTGGACTATACACAATGTCACCCCTATTATGGTCAACAATTAGCAGCGGAAATATGGCAACTGGCCATGCTGGGAATTCCACAAGAGGAACTTTTTGATGCCGCCCTTAATCATATTGTCGAGACTCATAATTTAGATTATGAACGATTATGGCAAAATTTTACACGGACGAGTAAATGGATTTTTAAACGATTAGCATTAAATCTTCCTTTGCAAACGGGAGAATATCGAACAAGCACAATATACAGCGCACTCAAGAAACTGCAAAAGGATGGGTATGTTAACTATTCTACACACTATGAAATAGAAGACCCCTATTTCCAATATTATATCCGCCAAATATTGTAAGGGAGTGAATAAGCGCCCAAGGACTAATTGAACCGCTGCGCTAAATGAGGAATCGTTCTGCGAAGCGTTCTTGTTCAGATTTGGATATTTGGCAACGGGTGGCAACCTGTTGCCAATTTTTTACGGCAGATGTAACCTCGTTAATGATTGATTGGGCTTCTGACCGATTGAGCAAATAGAGGGAGGCTCCGTCTAATAACGCCTCTAAAGAGGACTCATTCGTTGTTTCGGTAATTAATAGACTCTGTTCTCTTTTATTAGTGGGGTTAATGTCATAGGCGGGGGACAAAGTCCATCCCTCTTTAGTGAGTAAGAAACCGTGATTACGAAAATGGTCATCATTATTGCCGATGCAGATATTAAAGGCAATGCGGCGATAGAGTTGCTTGAGGTTCTCCATTTGATTAGCCATAGGTATTGCACCCATCATCACATCGGCGATGTCGGGATATCCGTTGCCCGTAGAGGCATCTGCCCCATCTTGCAGAATACACATAGTCATAGCAGAAGCGAATGGTATTCGCTGATGGCCGATTCTATCAAATCGCTGAGACAAAAGAGTGTGATACTTTACACCATCTAATGGCAGTAACCGCGTATATGCAGTATTAATGCCGGCTGTTCGACCTAATTCATGAGCAAAGTGCTCCCATAAAGCAACATCATAATCGTCGGAAAGGGAGGGAATCTTGGCTATATAAAGTGTACCATCAACGTCTCTAACATTCGCTTTTGGGCGGACGCCTCCTAAAGATGAACCTTGGTAAAAAAGGTTGTCAAGCCATTGTTCGCGAATAGGTTTGTTCTCTGCCTCGGAAGCCTCATAGTGATGCGCCATATCCACAAACTCTCTAAGTTGAGCTAATGGTGGAATAGGTTGCATTTCATTTAAACACAACCACTCCTCATTCGTTTGAAGGCGTAAGGCGCCCATGCGAGTAGTGTCGTCTAATTGAATGAGATAATCAAAGTCAGTTAGTGACCTTGCTTCGCGCTTCTCGGCAATAGCAAGTAAGCGTTCGCGTTTGTCAATCAATCTACGTCCCCAACGGTCAGGTAAGGCATCTGCCAAGAAACCAAAAATCTTACCGGAAGAGTATTGTTTTCCAGATAGGTTCTGCACATCGCCACTAAGCACAATGTCTCTATGGTTTATGAGCCAGTCGGAAGATAGTTCTATACAATAGATATCATTCCCCCGCGTGCGCTCATAAGTTAAGTCTCCTATATAAGCAGGAACCTCCCACCAAGGAGTAGATAAATAAAGTTGGACGGTCTTCATGATTTCTTACTTGCACGTTTGTGTTGAACCATATCTATGTCTTGGAGATTTCGCCCTAATTCATCCTTTTGGGCTAAAAGCAATATATCTTCATCTAACCCCAAAGCATAAAGCACGCGGAGATAGATACCCATAGCTACAGATGGCGCCCCCTTTTCAATGCGCATAATAGTTAATGCAGAACAGGATGCGCGTTCTGCCATTTGGGCGATAGAAATGTCACGACGTAGGCGAGCTAACTTGATTTGCTCACCTGTAAGCTTAAGATTTGCCGCTACTTTGCGTGGTAAAAGAATACCTTTAGTTGCCTTTGCC
>JAGHSE010000172.1 GCA_018066015.1 Candidatus Colivivens equi | reverse complement strand
CAATAAGTATCATAAATAAATCGCATCATGCTTTACCAGAGTATGCTACAGCTTTGTCGGCGGGAATGGACATCAGGGCAAATATTGATGAACCGATGGTGCTCAAACCTTCGGAGAGAAGGTTAATTCCTACGGGGCTTTTCATTGCTTTGCCTGAGGGATATGAGGCACAGATACGTCCTAGGAGTGGTCTGGCACTGAAGAAGGGTGTGACAGTTCTAAATACTCCTGGAACGATTGATGCTGACTATAGAGGCGAGATTGGAGTGATTCTGATAAACCTGAGTGACGAACCTTTTTTAGTAAATGATGGTGAGCGGATTGCTCAGATGGTGATTGCGAGACATGAGCATATAGCATGGCATCAAGTAAATTCACTTGATGAGACAGAACGTGGAGCTGGAGGGTTTGGTCACACAGGTTTGTAGAGGAGAGGGAGGAAGACTCCTTAAACTTTTGGACAAAAGAGATTGTGAGTGCAATATGAAATATAACATAGAAAAACATTCAGATTGGCGAAAAGCATTGAGATTGATAGTTATCTCATTGTTGTTACCAATATATTGTTTTGCTCAGCCTGACATCGTTATTGGTGAAGAGCAAATGGCTGATGAATTTTTTTATGAAGGCAAACGAATGCAGTTATTGGGAAAGCAGGATGATGCTTTCCAATTATTTTCTCATAGCCTAGAACTAAAACCTAATTCGGCTGCTGCATATTATGAATTATCGTCCTACTATATTGGAATGAGGCAGGATAGTATTGCTGAGTCTATGGTAAAGAAGGCAGTTGAATTAGCCCCTGATAACTATTGGTACAAAAATGCATTAGTTTCTTTATATGCTTCAGCCAATAAAATTGATGATGCACTGAAGGTACTGGAGGATATGTCAGTGCAATATCCCCAAAAGACCGATGTGTTGGCAATGTTAGAAGGCTTGTATAGTAGCAAACATGATTATGCCAATGTAATCAAGACCCTCAACAAAATCGAGCAGAAAGAAGGCAAAAGTGAAGAATTGAGTTTGGAAAAATTTCGAACCTACATTCAAATGAAAGACGAAAAAAGTGCTTACAACGAAATGGTAGCACTTGCCGATGAATATCCTAATGATTTGAGATACAGAGTATTGATTGGTGACTTACTTTTAGACAGCGGAAAGAAGGACGAGGCTTTTGCAGTATATAAAGAAGTGGAAGCCTTGGATTCTACAAACCTTAACCTAAAATTGTCTTTAGCACAATATTATTCCGACACTCAACAAGATTCGCTATATCAAGCACAATTAGAAAAGGTCATTACAGACCCTAAAATGGATCGGCAGAAGGGTTTGGCTATAATGAACGGTATCATACTTCCTAATGTACAGCACAATAGTGACACGACTAAAATCATGTCATTATTCAGGAAAATCCTGTCCTACCCTCAACCTGATGGCGACATGGCTGAACTTTGCGTAAGATATATGATAGCACGCAACGCCCCACAAAACGACATTAAGCCCATTTTGCATCAGATGCTAAGCATTGACCCTGAAAATGTATTGGCAAGGAGCCAGTTATTACAATATGCCGTTGAAGAAAACGACACTAATGGCATTGTGAAAGTATGTAAACCAGCTGTTGATTTTGGGATAGACGACCCTATATTTTATTATTATTTAGGTATTGCATATTTCCAGCAAGATAGTTCAAAGGATGCAATAGATGTACTAAAGAAAGGTTTGACTCATGTGAAGGATAATAGCAATCTATCTCTTTTAACCAATTCATATACACTCATTGGTGACTTGTACCACAAAATTGGAATGGAGAAAGAGGCTTTTGAGGCATACGACTCTTGTTTGATATACAGACCCGAAGACCCTATGGTTCTTAATAACTATGCCTACTATTTATCTTTACTGAAGAAAGACTTGAGAAGAGCAGAGCAAATGAGTCGCTTATCGTTGCAAAAAGATAGTGCAAACTATACATTCATTGATACCTATGCTTGGATTTTATTCCAACAAAAAAAATATGCAGAAGCAAAAGTTTACATTGATGAGGCAATGAATATTATGATGCAAGATTCGATACAGGGAGAGGATGCCAATATTATAGAACATGCTGGTGATATTTACAGCAAATGCGGATTGACACAAAAGGCATTAGAGTATTGGCAAAAAGCATTGCAACTCGGTTCAGACCAGAATATCATCATTGAGAGAAAAATTAAAAAGCGGAAATATTTGGAAGATTAAAAATATGTGGAACGATGAAAAGTAGATTTATCATATATAGTATAAGTTTGATTATATGCGGACTGATGGTAGCGTGTGGAGGCAAGAAAAAGTCAACAAATTCAGACAGTGGAGAGTTACAAAACGTAAATGCCACCACGACTAACGCTATAGATGAGGTGTTTGTGAAACATTTTTCAAAAGTAATGAGCAACAAAACCAATGCACAGAATTTAGTGGCAAAGGTTCATGTGTCACTTGCATTGAATGATAAGGAATTATTCACAAGCGGAACTCTAAGAATGAAGAAGGACGATGTGATACAGTTGTCTCTGGTTGACCCTTTACTTGGACTCATGGAACTCGGTAAGATGGAATTTACAGAAGATAAAGTTCTTGTAGTGGTAAGGCTAAAGAAAATGTATGTAGAAGTACCTTATTCTAAGGTAAGTTTCCTGAAACAAGCAAATGTTGACTTTAATTCACTGCAAGCATTGTTTTGGAACGAAGTGTTTGAACCTGGATATTTTAATCCTGATGCTAACTCTTACACCTACGAAAATGACAATGAAAACATCAATCTGAAATTCACTGACAAATTATTAGCATATAAATTTATTACCAATGAAAAATCAGGATTACTGACTAAAACTGAGATTACAGGCAGTAAGGATAATTCATATAAACTTTGGTTTGACTATGCAGGATTTACTTCGTTTGAGAAAAAACAATTCCCACAAAATATTACATTATCATTCACAGATAGCAAAAACAGCACATCACTCAAAATGGAGTTGAGTAACCTGAAAAATACATCAGGATGGGAAACTCGCACATCAGTGCCAAACGGATATGACAAGGCAGAGTTTGAGTCAATTTTCAAATCGTTGATGAATAATTAATGACAATAGTTAATGATTAAAACGAGAATCATACATACTGGCAAACATTTGTGGAAAGTAGTAGCAATGCTGTTTCTAGCATTCTGCATATCATTGTATTTTGCACCTCAAACAAGTGCCCAAACAAAGAACAAAAAAACAGTAACTAAGACTGCTACTACTAAAAAATCCACCTCGTCATCAAAAAAAAGCAGTACCACAACCAAAAAGAGTTCTTCCACCAAGAAGACATCCAAAACTAAAACTGTACTGAGCGAAAGCAAGAAATTGCAGAATGAACAGGCTGCAACAAAGCGACTACGTGCCATTCAACAACAAAAAGAAAAACAATTGAATCACTCTATCAAATCTAATCTGGATAGTGTAATTCTTATTAGCAATGAAATTGTCACACAACAACACATCGTTGATTCTCTTAATCGCTCAATAAAAATAGTAGAAGCACGCATTGACTTGCTAAACACAGAAATTGAAAAACTAAAAAAAGACTTAAAAGACAAGAAAGATAAGTACGCAAATTCTATAAAATATCAGCAACGTAATAGAAGCGCACAAGACGAACTCATGTTTATCTTTTCTGCAAATAAATTTTCTCAAATGTTGCGAAGACTTCGTTATGCCCGCGAATATTCATCTTATCAAGTTGTTCAAGGAAAGTTAATCAGAGCCCAACAGCATAAGACAATGATTAAACAGAATGATTTGCTAAAGATGAAAACACAATTATTCTTTGATAAGATAGAGAAGAAGGAGCGGCAAGAAGCGTTGAAGAAAATGCGTACTAATTGTGAGGAGAAGATTGTCTATCTTAACAAAAATCTAGAACGAGTACAAAGCCAAATCCAAGTATATAAGGAAAAGGAAGCAGATTTAGACAAACAAATTGAGGCGGCTATCCAAAAAGAAATTGAGGCAGCTCGTAAGGCTGAAGCAGAACGTAAAGCAAGGGAAGAAGCTGCCAGAAAAGCAGCTGAGGCTGAACGTCGTGAAAAGGAACGACAATTAGCTGAGGCAAAGGAAGCAAAAGCACGTGCAGAAGCAGCGAAGAAAGCCGCAGCAGAACGTATTGCATTAGCTCAAAAAGCAAAGGAAGAAGCGACTAATAGTGTAGAAAAGAAGGATGCAAAGAAAGAAATATCCAACTTAAAATCCGAAATAAAAGCAGCTGAGAAAGACATGAAGAAGGCAGATGCCGACATCAAGAAAGCTGATGAAGCCGTTAGGTTAGCTGCTCAAAATGAATCGGTCAAAATGGCAGAAATTGATAAATGGGTAGCTAATGACAATAACGCCAAACTATCATCAAGTTTTACTGCCAACAAAGGACATCTGCCAATGCCAATCACAGGCAGTTATGTGATTGCTAAACATTATGGCACTTACACAGTTCCCGGACTTAAGGCTGTAACATTAGACAATAAAGGCATTGACATCAAAGGCCATGATGGCGCAATGGCTCGTGCTGTATTTGACGGTGAAGTATCATCCGTTTTCCAATATGGTTCAAGCTACATAGTCATGCTACGTCATGGTAGTTATATCTCTGTATATAGTGGATTGTCTTCAGTTGCCGTATCTAAAGGACAGACTGTTACCACACGTCAGTCACTAGGACGTGTGGGCAGAAATTCTGACGGAAACATCATTCTCCATTTCCAATTACGTAAGGAAAGTGCCCGGCTGAACCCAGAACAATGGGTAAGATAATTATGCTATAAGAACACTAATTATTTTTTTGCAATAACCATTTAGAGATATTTAGAATTTGTAGATAATAAATAATAAACACAATAAATGATTACATTAGATCAACTTAAAGACATTAACGAACGTGTAGATGCGTTGAATCGATATCTTAATATAGATGCAAAGATTGTTGAACTTGAAGAGGAGCAATTAAGGACTCAAGCTCCTGGATTTTGGGACGACACCAAAGCAGCTGAGGAACAGATGAAGAAGGTAAAGGACTTGCAGAAATGGATATCAGGGTATCGTCAAGCTAAGTCAGCAGCAGATGAACTCCAATTAGCTTGTGACTTTTTCAAGGATGAACTAGTTACAGAGAAGGAAGTTGATGATGATTATGCAGTAGCCTTACAAATAATAGAAGACTTAGAACTCCGTAATATGCTACGCGAGGAAGCTGATGGTATGTCGTGTGTTCTAAAAATCAATTCAGGTGCGGGTGGTACTGAGAGTCAAGATTGGGCACAGATGCTCATGAGAATGTATCAGCGTTGGGCAGAGGCACATAAATACAAGGTACGTATCAGTAATTTCCAAGACGGTGATGAAGCGGGCATTAAGACTGTCACTATGGAATTTGAAGGCGATTCTGCGTATGGTTACCTTAAAGGCGAAAATGGAGTTCACCGTTTAGTAAGAGTTTCACCTTATAATGCTCAAGGCAAACGAATGACATCATTTGCGAGTGTATTCGTATCTCCTTTAGTTGACGACTCTATTGAAGTGGTAATTGATAAGAGTAAGATGTCTTGGGACTTATTCCGTTCTGGTGGAGCTGGTGGTCAGAATGTCAACAAGGTCGAAACTGGTGTGCGATTAAGATATCAGTATGTCGATCCTGATACAGGTGAAACAGAGGAAATCCTTATTGAAAACACAGAATCCAGAAAACAGTTAGAAAACCGCGAAAATGCTTTACGATTACTACGCTCTCAATTATATGATCGTGCTTTGCAGAAAAAAATGGCAGAGCAACAAAAAATTGAAGCTGGAAAGAAGAAGATAGAATGGGGTTCACAAATTCGTAGTTATGTATTTGATGATCGTCGCGTGAAGGATCATCGTACCAATTACCAAACTTCTGATGTTGGTGGAGTAATGGATGGTGACTTAGATGGATTCATTAAGGCATATCTTATGGAATTTCATACTAAATAACATCTAAGATAACAACATAAGTATATTA
>JAGHSE010000431.1 GCA_018066015.1 Candidatus Colivivens equi | reverse complement strand
AGCCTGCATTATTCATGCAGAAATTAATAATTATTAATTATTAATCATTCATTTTTAATTAACCTGAATTTGTGAATAATTCAGGGTAAACTGATTCCGCCTACAGAAAAGCTGTCATATATGTGGGGATGCAAATCAAATCCCTATCCTTACCCATATCTTTGGTGTGAACTAAGTAGCGACGGAGTATCCTGCTGGAGAATTTCTTTTGGAATTCATCTATAGACGCGTGCTCCTTAGAATTGGATGACTTTACCTCTATAGGACAAATCTTGCTTCCGCGATTGATTATGAAATCCACCTCGTAATTCTTTTTGTTTGGTGCAGGCCATGTGTGATAGAACAAACGCTGACCGCAGGCTGTAAGAATTTGTGCTACAATGTTCTCATATACATAACCGAGATCTACGGATAACTTGTCAGCTAACATTTTCTGGTATATGACATTATCAGTAAAATCACTATCCCAAAATGCAAGAGTTATGAATAATCCTGTGTCGCCACAAAAGAGTTTGAATTTGTCTTTGTTTATATGTAGGGAAAGCCCGGCACTGGGATCGTTCGCATGATAAGCGATGTTTACCGTCATGGAATCTTTAAGGATTGCGATCTCATGAGTCAATCTTTCAGCGCGACTGCCTTCAATTACGCTGCTGACATTATATCGTGATGCATTACCACAGAGTTGAGCAGGGATGGCGTGAAACAGCATAGATGTCTTACCTGATGGGTCGAGCTCATAGAAATCATTGTCGTACAATCTCAATATAGTACGTTTTGTCTGATCAACCCGGCTCAAATCGTGAGTGCTAAGATAAGTGTTCACCGCTTGAGGCATACCACCTACCAGCATATACAATCTGAAGTCGCGCATCAGTTTACGATTTGTATCATCACCTATCGGTTGCCACTTGTCGTAAACGGACCTTAACAAAGGTATAGTTGCAGTATCCCCCATAGCCCAACGAAACTCCTCATAGTCCATAGGATACATACTTATTTGATGTTCTTCGCTCGGAATCTGTATCTTATCTTCTGGATTCTCAGGGCTTTTCTTCTTCATCTTTATTCCAAGGAGCGAACCTGTTTCTATATAGTGATAGCGACCATCTTTAACAAGATATTTTATAGCCTGTCTGGCAAGAGGGCACTTCTGAATTTCATCAAAGATAATTAGCGAATCATGTGGAATCAGACTTACACCATAACGCAGCTGAAGGGTAGTGAAGATGTAGTCTAAATCAGAGAGATCTTCAAATAAAGCTTTTGTTTCCTTGGAAGCAGCCGTGAAGTCTATAAGCATGAATGACTTATATTCTCTCTTGCCGAACTCCTCTACTATTGTTGATTTGCCGACACGTCTTGCACCCTCAATTAGTAGAGCGGTAGAACCATTCTCATTGTTCTTCCACTCCAATAGTTTGTCGTAAATCTTACGCTTAAAAACTCGTTCTTCCATATACAGATTTTTGTAGAAATCAATTCAAGTGCAAAGGTAGTAAATAAAACCTTAAATACCAAACAATTAGAAAAGAATTGTCAAAAATCGCAGGTTTTAGTATCCTCAATTTGTCAAAAATCGCAAGTTTCAATATTCTTAATTTGTCAAAAATCGCTAAAAACCGGTCAGTCTATCTCTGCTACTCTTTAGCTTTATTAACAAACGGGAATGACTTGTGATCCTGTATTATAAAAATTTTCAAGCAATTTTTTGCTCCTAGCCTTCATATTTTGAAAATTTCGCTATATCTATTTGATATTCTTTATGTTACAACTATGAAGGCTTGCGATTTAGTCTTCATAAGCCTTCATAAGTCTTCATAGTAAAAAATCGAACAAAATCACTAAGTTTATTGTATATATAGAACAAAAAATGGCAATAATATACTCCATAATATATAACGC
>JAGHSE010000210.1 GCA_018066015.1 Candidatus Colivivens equi | reverse complement strand
ATATAACCCTCCACTTATACACACCATTAAAACATTCAAATTGATATCCATTCACCAAAGAATTATCCTTATCTCAAGAAGTACTTCTAATTCAAAATAAACGAGGATGAACACATGTCAATCCGATATAACTTCTATAACACTTGTGGCAAATTCTTGACATATGCAAATGACAGTGTTCGTGAAAAAACAATATACGCAACAACCACTACATCGAATGGATCAAACTAATTACCAATCAAGGCATATATACAAAGTATCTTGTTGAGAACACCAAGCCACAAGCATCATTTATACTTCAAAACAACGAAAAAATTATCAAAGCATATGCATATTGCAAAATACATGGACTTTGGCCGTCCTACCTAGGCTGACCAAGTCCTACACTCCCTTAAAATTAATATATAGCTTAAGCAAAAAGTCGAGGAGGCCCAACAGGACCTCCTCGCACCATGTTACATCCAATTTTGCAGAAAGATTTGTCTTGGTTCCTAATACTGTCAATGTCAAGTCATGTAGCAATGGGCCCCGTGTAAGGCTGATTGATCCCTATCAATCAGCACAAAAAAGTTATTTGCTTTTTTCAAAATAACCTATTCTTGAAATTTAAACACCCATTTTAAGCCTCTAATTTTTCAAAAAACGGTGTTTTTGAAAAAATAGAACTGAAAACAGAGACACTTTTTTCAAAACTGGTTAAATTTGAAAAAAAGGAGATAAAGAATAAGGACTCTGGCGAGGTTTAAAGGTTACTTGTCTCTCCCGAGACCAAGGATTTATCGCTACGGAAAAAACTCTCCACAGGAAGACTTGTTCTGCGACCTGTCAGGTGCACCAACAAAGAGCAGCCGTAAGGCTGCTCTTTTTTAATGATTATCAAACACTTCTATGATATCTTTGTAAAAACCATCCTTTGCTTCTTTTTCAACGTGTACCTCGTGCATACTATGTTTGTAAAGTTTAAGGCCGTGATTTTTACCTGCTCTTTCAAGTTTCGAATGAAGGATTTTTGGACCAAAGCCTAAGAAACCGGCAATATCCCATCGACCACAGCCATGGAAAATATATGTCTCATCAGGAAACTTATTTGCCCATCCAAGTTTGTCGGCACTTGCAAAGGTTGTAAAAGCCTTAAGTACAAAACTTAAAATATTTATCATACTTGCATTTACGCCACTACTGTATGGGCTATTTGCAAAGTTTATTCTATGCTCCTTATCAAATGAAATCCAGGACATCATAGCCCTTGTAACTATAGGAACCTTTTTGCCATAGTCCTTAAGTTCAAATGTATTGCGACGCTTCTCTAAATCCTGTGGATAGTGAGAAAGAAAAACACCTAAAATATGAGCTACTGGAATAAGGAGGAACGTTACTGATGGAAGGGATGAATCGCCAGAAAGGAAGCACGCATTTACGTGAACCTTATTTTTGTACTTAACAAGAAATGTTCTTGTCATCATTGAACCCATACTATGTGCATACATATAAACTGGTAACTTTGGATATTTCTTTAAAGCCTTTTTTTGAAGATTGTACATATCCTTCCAAATAGCCTTATTCGTATCTGAAGGAGTTATACCAACACAACCAGGGCCAACTGTTTTACCATGACCTAAAAAGTCCATACTGACAACATAATAGCCGTTTTCTGCTAGCCATTTTAAAACTGGCATAAACATCTCTGTGCACTCAGACAAGCCATGTGTGAATTGCACTATTCCCTTTGGCTCTTTTGAATCATCAAAAACTTCAAAGCACTGGAGATCAACGTTTGCCTTTGAAGTTGACTTCATTGTGAACTCATTAATCTTAATTGCCATAATATACTACCCCTTTAACATTTTCTGGTTCTATTATACATTATATTAGCAAGCCCGTTATTTACAAGCAAAGCCACTTGTGGACAAGAGGTTTTGCCTTCTATATAATATCTGCATAGGAGATGATTATATGCCAGATTTATTCTTTCTTATTTTTGGCATCATTGTTGGTGCAATCGGACTTATGATACTTATAGTTGAGCTCTACTCTTTCATTATGTGTAGAGAAAGAGTTGAAGCTAAAGTTGTTGACCTCAAAGTGCAATCAAACTTTATCCGTGGCACAGTAGTACACATGTTTAGTCCAATCATTGCCTATGAGCTTGATGGCAAGCAATATACAGGCGTTTCACCCTTCTCATCAAGGTTTGAAAGCAAGTATCCAATTGACAGCACAATGGTTATTTTTGCAAACAAAAAGAATCCTGAGAACTATCGCTTTGCGGGCAAGTTCGGAGGACTCATAACAGGATCAATAATCACAGCCATAGGCTTGCTTTTTGTAATCCTATACTTTATCTAAAGTGTACAACGACATTAGGATCTAGTCTCGAAAGGGGTGCAGGTTCGATTTCTGTCAGGTGCACCAAAGGCCAAGCTTAGCTTGGCCTTTTAATTTTATCGCGACGAACAAGTCGTCCACAGGAAGACTTGTTCTGCGACCTGTCAGGTGCACCAAAAGAAAAAGGAACTGTAATCAAACGATTACAGTTCCTTTGTATTTTCCTTTGTATTTTAATCAGTAGGCTCAGTAATAATTGTGATCTGAATCTTGTATGTATTATCACCGATTCCCCACTCAGCGAGCTGGAGCTTCATTTTCTTGCTACCGTTCTTATAGTAGTAAGAATAACCGTTATTGATATAGTCGTCATCCTCTTCTAATGCAACATCGGAATTCTTCAAAATATCCATAAGTTTTGCAAGATGTTGAGCTTTGACATGTGCTTCAATCATAATACCATCTGAACCGTTGAGCGGATAAATATAATCCTTATCACTGATATGTACAGTACCAGATACGTCTTCATCAAACACTAAATTAGGAAGACCATATGACGACCAGCAATCTTCACCTGGCCAGTCAGCAGTTTCTGTATAGCCCTTAAAATTATAACCAGTTTATTTTTCAGTTCCGGATGAGCTGTATGGTTCAGTAGTAACTGTGCAGCCGCTAGAGAACGACTGCTCAGGATTATCTCCGATCCAGTCTGATGTCATCTTATATGTTTCATCGCCGTTGACGATATCATTTCCTACAAGGTGCCAACCGTTCCAGTTCATTGGAGTTTTAATCCATGTGGCCATAGTGCCCTCGTCAAGTCCTGAGACACGGTAATAGCTGTATTCCACGCCATCAATCTCAATAGAGAATGGGCAAATATTTTCGCCAGGATATTTTTCTGCCCAATAATCCATAGAATACTCAGCTGGATCGCCTTCTTCAGATGTTGCAGTATTGCCCTGTTGATTTTGTGTGTCTCCTGCTGGGGCTTCATCTTTCTTACCGCAAGCGGCGAGACCCAACAACATAAGTGTTGCAAGTACGAGTGCAATTAGTTTTTTCATTTTAACTACCTCCTAAATTTTATTTTACAAATTTGTTTGCAAATACCTGCTCAAGCATGGCCTTATCACGGCCCTCCCACGCACTTTTTGCGTATTCACAAATGAGGGTATTACCATCAAGACCATATACGACATACGCACCATTTACAC
>JAGHSE010000049.1 GCA_018066015.1 Candidatus Colivivens equi | reverse complement strand
AAACAAAATCAGAGATAGTGGCATATTAACTCAATTATTCAAACACGGGGTTTTACTAGTGGCCCCTGATTTCGTGGGGACAACAAAATACTCCTACAGATTATACAAAATGTCTCTGTTTTACTGCATTGGAGGATAACTCAAAAGTAGAACTCGTAAAACCATCTTCTGGTTCTCCTGGTACTCCTACTATTAATTATACAAAGGATGATGGTAAAACTTGGACTTCAATTAAATTTTCTTCAGCTCTAACAACTGGTACTATCACTCTGGAAAAAAAAGGGGATAAAGTGTATTTTAGTAATAATTCAAACTCTATAGTAAAGTTTTCTGGATATAATTGTTATTATCAATTTATTTTGGGTGGCCAACTTAAAGTTAGCGGAGACCTTTCATCTCTTGTACAAAATGGTGGTGGTGCTACAAATATGAACAGTCTTTCAACTTATTGTTTTACGAATTTGTTTAAAGATTGTGTTGCATTAATTCAAGCAAAAGATTTGATTCTCCCGTTTGTAACAGGACTTCAAAGTCATTGCTATGATTCAATGTTTATGGGTTGTACTAATCTTGTTAATGCGCCAGAACTTCCTGCTACCTCATTGGCTATGAGTTGCTACTATCAAATGTTTTATGGATGCTCTGCATTAGTCGAAGCGCCAAAAGAACTTCCTGCTACCTTATTGGCTATGAGTTGTTATAATGCTATGTTCCAAAATTGTACGAGTCTAACTACTGCTCCTATAATTAAGACTCAAACAAGCACAGGAACTACTGCTTTTAATAATATGTTTAATGGATGTACTAAACTTAATTATGTAGAAGTAGCATTTACATCATGGAATAACAATACCAATACCACTGATTGGCTCTCTGGTGTTTCAGAAACTGGTACATTTATTTGTCCTAAAGAACTTGATCAAACAACTCGTGATGCAAGTCATATCCCTGCTGGATGGGACATTAATCCTACTTTTGCTTTTGGAAAAATAACTGCTATAGCTGATGAAAATGGTTCTATCTCAGTTGCTAAGGGGGAATCTACAATTGTGTTGGATGACGAGCATTCTGCTATAATTTCTGGAAAGGTTCCTTCGGAAGAAACTTCTATTACTGAAAAGCTGACTATCACTTGCACTCCTAATGAGGATTATGAATTGAAGTCATTAACTATAAATAATCAAGACATTCCACTTGAAAATATTACAAACAATAAATATGACTACAATTTCACATATAGTGGTTCGGAAGATGCTCCAACAACATTGACAATTTCGGCTGAGTATAAGGTGAGTGGTACTGTTACTACGAAATATACACTAACTAAACAGGTTACAGGAGAAGGTGGTAGTATTGGTCTGTACCTTAACACGTCAGGCAATGAAATTACTGAGGCTGAAGCAGGCAAAACTATTTATGTAGTTATTCCAGAAAATGTTGACTTGCGTAAACTACTAACTTTAACATACACCCCAGAAGGAGGTGAAGCACAAACCATTACACTCAATGGCAATGAAGGGACATTCACTATGCCTGATGCCAATGTAACTGTCAGTGCTGATTTTGATAATAAGACACACGTCAATAGTATCAACATTGTGAATGGAAGTGGTAAGGTAAAATTGGCTGACAATGGAGAAACCCTTCAACTTTCTGCTACAGTCCTGCCTGAGGATGCTTCAGATAAGACTGTCACTTGGAGTTCTTCAAACGATGCAATTGCTAAAGTAAGTACTGACGGGCTTGTAACAGCTAAATCTGCAGGAGATGTCACTATCACAGTTAAATCTAATTTAGATAGTGAAATAACATCTACTATTGAATTGTCTGTTTATCGCTTACCTGATAGTTATACAATCAATACAAGCAATATTGAATCCACTAACTACTTCATAGGCAAAGCAATAGACAAGAGTCAAATTACAGTGACTGCTCATTACACTGGTGGCGATGATGCTGATATTACAAGCGATTGTGAAATTAATGTCACTGCAGAACCAGCAAGTGCGTTAGATGAGTCATTGAAGTTTACACAGAGTGGCGATGTCACTATAAATATTTCTGCATCTTACAACGGTAATGCAATTAATCCTGTGCAAATTAATAAAAACATCAAAGGTTTGTCTGAACTCTCTGTTGATGATATTGAAATGCTACTTTGCGATGACCCACTCACAATCAAACCAAAGACTAATATTGAAAACCCTGTATTTACATATACTCTTCCTCAATATGGTCGTTGCGTTTCTATTGATGAGAATGGTGTTATTACGCCTGAATCTCCAGGCACAAATACCATAACTATTTCATTTGCTGGCAATGACGATTTCTCACCTGCCGAGGCAAAATTTAAAGTAAAAGTCATTGATGCAGAGGATATTGCCGTAGTGGTTACTGCTGAAGAAGAGAATGCTACTGTGAAATTAGCAATTGAAGGTACTGTTACAAACTTACCAAAATTGCACTACAAAGTAAATAATGACGCACATTGGACTGAATACACAATAAGTGAATCTATTGACTTACCTCATAAAGGTGATAAAGTTCAAATCAGTAGAATATCAAGCGAAATAGAAGGAACAGGAACTGGAGTTTATCAAGGGTTCTCTATTGATACAGAAAATTATATTCATTTCGTATTTGACAAGGCAGTAAGTGTTTCTGGCAAAATCTCAGCATTAACTCACAAGTCATATAATAATGATGGAAAATTTGATACCCCTTATTTATATAATTCATTATTTAAGGGTTGTACTACTTTAATATCTGCTGACGAATTAAGTTTACATTCTAGTAAAGTTAGCGAAAGTGGTTATCAATCAATGTTTGAAGGATGTACTGCATTGAAAAATACTCCAGCACTACAAGCAACAACAATAGATAAAAGTAGTTATCAGTCTATGTTTAAGGGTTGTACTGCATTAGAAACGACACCAGCACTTTCTGCAACCCCAAAAGTTTCATCTTATCAATCAATGTTTGAAGGATGTACTGCATTGAAGACAGTTTCACAAATGCCTACTTCAAAATCATTAAATACATATTATGCCACTTCTTGTTATCAATCAATGTTTGAAGGATGTACTGCATTAACAACTGCCCCTACACTGGTAGCAACTACATTGGCTGACAGTTGCTATAAATCCATGTTTAAGGGATGCACTGCATTATTAGTCGCTCCTGCATTACCTGCAACATCTTTGAAGTCAGGTTGCTATCAATCAATGTTTGAAGGTTGTTCAAGTTTGACTACTGCACCAACACTATCTGTAACTACATTGGCAGACAGTTGCTATAACTCTATGTTTAAGGGATGTACTGCATTATTACTCGCTCCAGAATTACCTGCAACATCTTTGAAGGCGGGTTGCTATAAATCGATGTTTGAAGGTTGTACAAGTTTGACTACTGCACCTGAATTATCAGCAGGAAGTACAGCTGCATATTGTTATTATCGTATGTTTGCTAATTGCACAAGTTTGGAAAAAGCACCTGATTTACCTTTTACTACAATCATATTTGATTATCCTCTTGCTGAGATGTTCAAAGGTTGTAAGAAATTAAATTATGTTAGTATCATTCAATTAAATAATTGGGGTGATGATAAAACTGCTGATTGGTTGGAAGGTGTAGCGGATGAAGGCACATTCTATTGTAATGACGCACTTACAAAAACTCGTGATGCAAGTCATATCCCTACTGGATGGTTAGTAAATCCACCTAATCCAAATACTTTCTACGCAAATATTTCTACAACAGCAGAGAATGGGTCTATATCAATCCTTAGAGAAGGCGAGAAGGCTGTTGGGTTAGATGAACAAGGTAAGGCTACTATTTCAAAATTAGTGGATGGTGAATCTGTTACTGAATCGTTAACTATCACTTGCACTCCTAAGGCAGGTTATGAACTAGAGTCATTAACTATAGGCGATCAGGTAATTCCACTTGCTGATATTACTGACAATACTTATGAATATGAAGAGTTTACATATAGTGGTACTAAGGAAGTACCTTATCCGTTGAATATAATAGCTACATTTATTCAGGCAACTCCAACAGAATACTTTCGTGATATTGTTATTCCTGAAGGTGAAGAATTTGCTTATGGTACTATCTGTTTGCCTTCTTATGGTGAGGTTACAAGTGAAGGTACAGTTCAGTTCTTCGTTATTGACCACAAGAGCGATCCTCAGTATGATATAGTAATTGGAGGTGTTTACTCAACTCCTCGCTATATTACTCTCCAAGAGGTAGAGGCAAAAGACCTCGTAAGTGGTACACCTTATATATTCAAAGCTACTGATAGTTTCTCTATTGCTCCTTCAAAAGAAGGTAAAGTATCAGAACCTGTTAACACTCCTGGAAACGGACTTTTTGGTACCTTCGAAGGAATTAACCAATTAGAAATGGGCACGCATATAATCTACAACAACCTTCTTTATGTAGTTAACTCTAACAATGTAATTATTGATCCATTCCGTGCTTACATTGATTTGAAAGATGTTCCAACAGAATCAGGCCAAACTCCTGGTGTTAAGATGTTCAATTTCTTCTATAATGAAGCAGACGGCATCATGAACATCTACGACAACGACAACGTAAACGGCAACGTAAGCGTCAACCTCAATGGTCAGGCAGTAGGTGTTGGATACAAGGGTATCGTAATCATGAACGGCAAGAAGGTTCTTAGAAGATAATATAGCGCATATAATCTAGCCCCGCTAATGGGGTTAGAACCGCCAGAAATGTTAGATTAACATAAAGAGGTTAAAAAAAACGCTCAATGCTCACAACATTGAGTGTTTTTTTATTTCCAAAAGTAGGAATATAGTAAACTCCCTCTAACAACTCACTCACACCCGTAATACTCTTTGATTTGGTGGCGAAGAGATTGTTTTAGTTCCTCAGAAGCAAATGACACATCTACAGCTGTCAACAATAATGACGCTACTTGGTGTGGGGTAATATTAAATGATTGACTAAGAATTTCATATTCTTTGCGAAGTGTGGTTCCTATTATCATCATATCATCAGTATTGATGCTATATTTCACTCCTGCTTTTTGTAATGTTTCAAAAGGTAAATCTGTAATAGTGTTAATTATATTTGTACACACATTTGATGAAGGACATATCTCAAGTGAAATATTACGAGATGCTAACTCAGACAACACATTAGGGTCTTTAAGACCTAATATGCCATGTCCTATTCGTACTGCCCCCATTGATATGGCGTCAAGTACACTTTTCGCACCTGCACCTTTTACATATTCTGACTCTCCTGCATGAAGAACAAAAGGCACTCCAAGTTGACGTGCATATGCAAAAAGTTCTTCATAGTCTTGCGTAGAATATTTTGTTTCCGAACCAGCCAAATCAGCCGCAACTACTCCCTGACCTAAATATTGTTTTGCTATCTCTAACGTCTGCTTATTAAGTTCATATACTTCATCATGTGTTCCTCGCATCAAACTTGCAATAAGATTTGCTGGCAACACTTTGTCATCTAACCCTGCTATTGCTGCCTCTACAACCTGTTGCATAGACAATCCGCCTCTCATTGATAATTGAGGTGCAAAACGAATTTCTACATATATCAAGCCATCATCACGTAGTTCGTGAAGAAGGTTGTTTATACTTTTAGTAATTGTAGCCTCGGTTTGAAGCAAAGAACAAGGATACGCAAATTTCTTGAGAAAATCGTTGAGCGAATGACAATCACTACCTGCAACCATAACACTACGAATCTGTTCTTTACTAAGCTCTGGCATATTCTGCATAGCAGCTAACTGTCTTGCTGATTCTAACGATATACTACCATCTAGATGTAAATGTAAATCTATAAGTGCCCCGAACATTTTGATAGAATACTATTTATTAAACGAAAAAATAACTAAAAACAAATCAATAT
>JAGHSE010000209.1 GCA_018066015.1 Candidatus Colivivens equi | reverse complement strand
CCTTAATTATCGTTAAATATTAAAATATTTACTACATTTGCCACGTATAGTATGCGTGTGCGAACTGTGTCGTGACAGTCCGTAGCGAAGCTGTAATTTATTCGATGAGCAGTAGCCTGCAAAGGGCCCCTCAAAATCCATGATATCCGTAATAATCCCTATCTACAACGTTGAGGCATACATAGAGGATTGCCTCAAGAGCGTTGCCTCTCAGACATGCCTTAAGCAAGGTGTGAAGGTAGAGTGCATCCTCGTCGATGATTGCGGAACGGATAATTCTATCTCCATCGCAGAAGCAATTATTGATAGAATTAACGAAAACGAAGACAAAAACGAAAACCTTACTTTCAAACTCCTCCACCACGATCATAATCGAGGACTGAGTGCGGCTCGAAATACAGGCATGGAAGTCGCACAAGGAGAATATGTCTTCTTCCTTGATTCGGACGATAAGATCACTCCCGACTGTCTTGAAAAACTCTATGCCAAGGCTCTTGACACCGATGCCGATGTAACCTTCGGCTCATACGAGACCTTCGGATGTGAAAGTAAGCAGTACATCACCAATGGTGCACCATATGTCACTGCGTGGAATAAACTTTGTAAGCGCACATTCCTTCAAAAGAATAATATTCAATTCATCGAAGGCCTTGTACATGAGGATTGCCCATGGAGTTTTGAGATTGAATGCAAGGGTGCAAAATTCGCATTTGTGCCCGATATAACTTATCTCTATCTTGTGCGTGAAGGAAGCCTTCAGACTGGAAAAGATTTCAATAAGCATTATGAGGCTTATATGCAGATACTGCAGGAGTATGCTAGGATTATTGCGGAGACAGGAAATGCTCAGAAGTATTTGCATTGGTTCGAGAAACAGAAAGCTTTATATTTCGGCATGACAGTTTCAAATGGGACTTCTGCTCAATGCCGAGAGATGTATCGATTGATCCGAGCGCTTAATCCGAAACTATATCAAAACAAAGCTGATTGGCATTATTATGTACCTTCATGCCTTGGTATAAGAATGTATAAGAAATTTTATAAGTATCATTTGTGCTGAAAAAGAAAATCAACTATAATATCGTATTTTGATTTATATGAAGAAAATGATTTTGCCACTTTGATTTTAGTATTATTGGCAGAATATATTCTTTATGTTTATATGTGGCATTGAACTTATCTGAATGTAACAACGATATGACATTTAAGCAAAAACTATCATATTGCGAGAATTGGAATATTGGCTTTGTTCAGTATTCTCCAGAAGAATTTGTCAATAATAAGAGTTTGCTAGAAATAAAATGGTTGCAGCATCCGTATAAAGATAGATGGTTTGCAGATCCATTCATATATAAGGTATCGGCATCCGAGATTATTGTCTTTGTAGAGGAATACCCATTTGAAACAAATATAGGAAGACTTGTTGAACTAGTAGTAGATAGAAAAAGTTTTAGGCTAATAAACCGATATTTATTATTGGAACAGGAAAGTCATCTTTCATATCCTTCTATAGTTCGTAAAGATAATAATGTTTATGTATTTCCAGAAAATGTTGCAACTGGTCAGTTTTCTGCATATTTATATGATGAAAAATCACATTCTCTATTGTTTTACAAAAACATAATCAAAGAACCATTAGCGGATGCGACAATTGTTCAAATAGCAGAAGGCATGGAGAACTTGTATTTGATGACTGCTCTAAAATCTCCTGATGTATATAAGAATTTGAATTTATATTTTTCAAAAGAATTATTCGGAGATTATTCATTGTATCAACAATCTCCAGTTTCAACTAGCTCAGAATACTCAAGACCTGCTGGAAATTGGATTAAGGTTAAGGAATCTTGGTACAGGCCAGCACAAGATTGCAGTAAACGATATGGCGGAGGTATATCAATTATGAGAGTACTGTCTTTTCCGACAAAACAGCAGAATGAGGAATATAAAGAAGAACTCGCTTTCAAGCTTGAGCCGCAAAAAGGAAGATATGGCTTCGGAATACATACTATTAACTTTTGCGATGGTTTTTGTGTGGTTGATGGATATGGTTGGCTCTATCCGACATTAGGTCCACTTTATAATAAGGTAAGAAATATTTGGAATCGTAATTATTGATATGAATTTCTCTATTGATATAGTAACCCCTATAGAATTAGATTGTATAAGGTGTGACTGGGAGACGTTGGAAAAAGGTAAAGATATGACCTATTTCCAGACTTTTTCATGGTATAAGATGTTGTCGAGATTCGTTTCAGATTGTTTGTTGACTAAGACAGAAGTACTTGTGGTTAGAGATGATAATAATGTCGCCAAAATTATTGCTCCTCTTTGGATTGTCAAACATTCCATATGGAGGAATATCCGTAAGGGGATATATATATGGGGTATCGGGGGTTGGTCAGATTATCTGAATCTTATTTATTTGGATTTCGACAGTCATGCTTTTAACGCTCTAAATGATTGTATTGAAACTAGATATCATTTGAATGATTTCTATCTTAATTTAATACCTCAAGAAACTGAACTTTATTCATACTTATATTGTTATAAAGATTCAGAAGTCTCTTCTGTCGAAAATTGTGTCGAGCTATTATTGCCAGAAAGTATAGACGATTATTGTAAAAAACTGTCCAAGAATGCTCGACAGAATATCAGGACGGCTTATAACCGAATCGCAAAGGACGAAATATCATTTGTTTATATTTTTGACGATCATGCTGCAGACAAAAGTAAATGTGTGTCATTGAGGGAAATAAGAGTAAAGCAAAAAAATAGAATAGCCTCGATAAAACACATGATTAAGGTCAAGCTATTAAGCCTGTTTGAGTACGAATTCCCTAAGTATTTGCCAATTGTTGATGATTGCAATAGCCATATAATGAGTGTGTATGAATCTGACAAAATAGTGGCTTTTTTTAATTATGGAATTGATGCCATCCATAATAGAATAGTAGTAATGGCTGCAGGAATAGATAATTCATATGCTAGATACTCTCCAGGTGTATTGCTGTTAGAAAAGTTTATAAGAGAACAATACAAAAATGAATCTAGATATAATATTGATTTTACAAGAGGAGAAGAACCTTACAAATATACTTTAGGTGGAGTTAAGCATGTTTCATATTCTTTTGTATAT
>JAGHSE010000324.1 GCA_018066015.1 Candidatus Colivivens equi | reverse complement strand
TACTATTCCAATTGCAAATAATGCACCTACGATGACCATCCATAAAGGTATATTTGAAGGTAGATTGAAGGCGAGAAGAATACCAGTAAGAATAGCAGAACCATCAGTTACTGTTGATTGTGGATTGTGAAGTAGGTATTTCCCTATAAACCATTCGAAGAAAATACATGATGCAACTGATACTGCAGTTGTAGAAATTGCTCCTATTCCGAAGAACCAAAAAGAGCAGATTAGTGCAGGAATGAGGGCAATGATTACCCCATACATATTCTTCTGCACACTATCACCCCCATGAACATGTGGTGAAAGAGATATTGTTAGATTATTCATTTTTATTATTTCGTTTAGGTTATTTTGCATTTCTTGCCTTGATGATTCCCATGACAGTAGATTTGCCGAGACGTATTAAGTCGAGTAGAGGACGATGAGCTGGACATGTGAACTGACAACTGCCACATTCAATACAACTAGTTACATCTTCGTGTTCCATCTTATCCCAATTCTTTTGTTCTGAACATGCAGAAAGCAAGTATGGCTCTAACCCCATAGGGCAGGCACTAACACACTTTGCACAACGAATACATGGATCGGCAGGCTGCCTGTGTGATTCTTCATCTCTTAATATAAGTATTCCTGATGAACCTTTACAGATTGGAATATCAATATTGGATAAAGCCTTACCCATCATAGGACCACCACCGATGACTTTGCCAGTATCTTCAGGAAGTCCTCCGCATGCGTCAATCAGTTGACGCATAGGGGTTCCTAATCTCGCTAGGAAATTGCTTGGGTATGCAAGACTCTTGCCTGTAACTGTCACGATACGTTCAAACAATGGCTTGTTTTTCATTACTGCTTGATATACAGCAAATGTAGTTCCTACGTTCTGAATAATTGCACCAACACTAACTGGTAATGCTGGAGGCGCAGGAACTTGACGGCGTATGACTGCATCAATGAGTTGTTTTTCTCCTCCTTGAGGATATTTTATTTGCAAAGGAACAACTTCAATATTTTGAGTTGTCATTGCCTTTAATTGTAGAAGTTGAATTGCGTCAGGCTTGTTATTTTCTATTGCAATATATCCTTTATTTACTCCTGTAGCTTTCATGAGTAACTGAGTCCCTACGATAATCTCATCTGCATGTTCAAGCATGAGTCTATGATCAGCAGTTAGATAAGGTTCACATTCAACTCCATTAATGATGACACATTCTGGTTTACTTCCTGGAGGCGGACAAAGTTTTACATGACAAGGGAATGTAGCACCTCCGAGTCCTACAATACCAGCTGCCTTGACTTTTTCAACTATTTCCTGACTAGTTAATTCAGGTTTGTCTTCTATTCTTACTAACTCGTCGCTACGGTCTATTCCCTCCATCCATTCATCTCCTTCAACAGTGATGAATATTGCAGGTTTGTCATATCCGCTTGCGTCTATACAGGTGTCAATTTTTTGAACAGTACCTGATACTGATGAAAATATATGTGCAGATACAAATCCACCAGCCTCTGCTATCATTTGACCTACTTTTACTTTATCACCTTTCTTTACAATTGCTTTTGCAGGTGCCCCAATATGTTGACCAAGTGGAAATACTGCTATTTGTGGTAATTCAGCTACCTTGATAGGTTGGTCGGCTGATATTTTATTTGCTTGTGGATGTACTCCACCTATTCTAAATGTCTTCATAAACCAAGCATGATTTGTTGTGATGGTAATAATGGTGCATCGTAATTCTTTTCTTTTACTGTAGCACTCTCACTCTTAGTCTCTGCAGGGGTAAGATCAATAGTACCATGAAGTAGATACTGTTGACTTGGAAGTAATGGCGCATCATAATTTACAACAAGAGGCGTTGAATAAGGCTTGATATTGGTATTGGCCACTGTAGCTATTTTTTTACCTTCAGTAACATCTGCGGCTACAGTTTTTATTTGTTGTAACTTTGGTTCAATTCGTTTTGTATTGACCTCCATATTCAATCCAATAATACTACCTTGAGGACATACCTCTTCACAAGCACGACATTGGGTACATTTCACAGGGTCAATATATGCAAGGAAATTGTCAACGCTAATAGCATCACTACCACATACTTGCTGGCATTTCATACAACCAATACATGCAGCAGCACATGCTTTCTTGGCTTGAGCTCCTTTGTCTTTGTTCATACATTGTACAAGCATAGTAGATTTGCTGTCATCAACTTGACGTATTTCAATGATATTTCTAGGACAAGCTTTTGCGCACGCACCGCATGACGTACATTTATCTTTATTAACTTCTGGTAATCCTGATTTAGGATTGATGTGAATGGCATCAAAAAGACAAACTTCTGTACAGTCTCCACATCCAAGACAACCATAGGCGCATAGTGTTTCGCCTTTACCAGTTGTGTTGGCAATCTTGCAATTTACTACACCATCGTATTTAAGTATGCGAGGTCTGAATTCGCAAGTTCCATTACAGCGCACTACTGCTAACTTAGGGGTAGAAGCTTCAACTGCCATTCCTAAGATAGAGGCAACCTTGTTCATACATTCTTGTCCACCGACAGGGCAATTAAGTCCTTCTAATGAACCTTTGTCGGCAGCTTTCACGCACGCATCAGCCATTGCGGAACAACCTGGAAATCCACAACCACCACAATTAGCTTGTGGTAGGACTTCTCCGACTTGCGCAATGCGTGGGTCTTCTTTGACTGCAAATTTCTTGGCTACAATCCATAATATCAGCGCAGATGCTAATCCTATGGCTCCAAGAATCAATACAGCAATTAAAAATTCAGTCATAATGATTGTATTT
>JAGHSE010000273.1 GCA_018066015.1 Candidatus Colivivens equi | reverse complement strand
TCTCTACCTTTAGTATAGCGAAATCTTTATTTTTTAACAATCCATCTTAGAAAATGAATTATTGATTTTATTAGTTAAAATTATAGACGAGTCAAGTCTTCTAGTATTTCAAAATGATTATTTTGTGTGACTTCTTTAAACCAATAACCAGATTTCTTGATGGTTTTCACTTGTGTATGAATATTATTAGCGATAAAACCATATCGATTACGGTAAGCATTTTTCCATGACCAACAATCAATAGGAGTCCACAAATGGTATCCAAAACAATTTGATCCCTCTTCTATTCCTTTCGCCAACCAATACAGATGTTCTTGAATAAATTGGATTCGGTAATCATCTTCGATTATACCCTCTTCATTTAAGTAACGTTCTTCTCTTGAAACACCCATTCCATTCTCCGATACGAACCATGGAATATTGTCATAATTATCTCTGATATTTAGTGCAATATCATGCAATGCTTTAGGATAGATTTCCCAACCTTTATCTACATTCATTCGTCGTCCAGGCATCTCATAGTTATCAAAATATTTTGTCGGCATCCAATCTACAGCTAAACTATTTGAAGAGATGCTTGGTTGTTTGACTCTGCTAGGATGATAGAAATTGACACCAAGAACATCTATAGTGTTGGCTTTGATAATGCTCAATTCGTCATCAGTAGAATCCCACAACACACCATCTTTTTCTAGAATACCCACTAATTCTTCAGAAAATTGTCCTTTTGTAGAAGCACCTAAAAACATATCATTCATCCATAAATTAGCAAAATGGGCTGCTGCTAGATCTTCTGGCGAATCTGTTGCTGGGTAAGAAGGTGTTAAATTTAAGATAATGCCTATTCTGCCCTTAGGATTTGTATTAAATTCGCGATAAGCCGCAATCGCTTTAGCAGAAGCTAGCGTGATATTATAGGCAACTTGTACTGCTTTTCTTCCATCAACGATATTAGGGTAATGGAACTGATACAAGTATGCGCCATCCACAATGACTAATGGTTCATTAAATGTAAACCAATCCTCTACACGATCACCAAACAACCGGAAACATTGTGTAGCAAATTTCGCAAACAAATCGACTACATGTTTTGATTCCCACCCACCGTATTTCTTTTGCAATTCTACGGGCAGATCAAAATGCAGTAAATTCATAACTGGTCGAATACCTTGCGCCAAGCATTCATCAATGACTCCATTATAGAAACGCACTGCATCTTCATTAACAGTGCCTTCTTCTAAGTCATCAATCAAGCGAGACCATTGAATCGAGGTACGAAAAGAATTAAATCCGATTACTTTCATCATCGCAATATCTTGTTTATAGCTGTTGTAAAAGTTAGAAGCGGTATCTGGTCCTACTTGATCATAGAATACTTCTGGTTCAATTTCATACCAATGATCAAATACATTTGCATGTTGTTTGTTGAAACGCCCTTCACTTTGTGGACCAGATGTTGCAGCTCCCCACCAGAAATTTTTCGGAAACTCAATTTTCATTTTCTCTCATCCTAACTATTGTCTATTTTTCTTTCAAGTGATAGATACGGCTCGAATAATCTCCAGGCATATCGCGACTCCAATATTCATGAGCACGTCCGATATAATTTTCTCCTAATATCAATCCAGCTTGCATCAAATCATCACCATAACGGTCCACCTTGCCTTCATTGATTCGATACAACTTATCTTCTTTTAACCCCATTAATTGTATGCGTTCATACACAGGATTCGGTTTTGCTAGTACCTGATAAATACCAACTAAAGCCTCTGTTTGGTCAAGAGATACAACCATCCAGGCTGTTGTATTTTCTTCAAAAGGACTTTTCAAACGGTAAAATGTCCCTTGATGGATTAACTGTTGCCATTCTTTTACTTGCTTGATTTGTTCTTTGATAATCTTTTTTTCTGTCTCATTTAACTTTGTACTATCTAGCTCATATCCAAAAGTTCCAAATGCTGCCACATCTCCACGCATTTTTAATGACGTCGTACGTGCAACCTGGTGATTCGGTACTTCTGAGACATGGCTTCCAATTGCTGACAAAGGATAAATAAATGATGTTCCATATTGAATCTTCAATCGCTCAACTGCATCAGTATCGTCACTCGTCCAGGTTTGTGGTGCATAATACAATAGACCAGGATCAAAACGTCCGCCACCTCCTGCACAGGATTCAATCAGTAATTCCGGATACTTCGCCAGAATTTTTTCATACAAAGCATAGACACCTAAAATATACCGATGCATCACTTCTCTTTGTTTTTCGGCAGGTAAATTTTGTGAGTAGGCTTCTGAAATGTAGCGGTTCATATCCCATTTTATATAGTCAACCTCGTTACTGCTAAGTATCGCATCCATTTGATCAAAGATATTCTCCACAACTTCTGGGCGAGAAAAGTCTAATACATATTGATTTCTTCCATGAGAAATGTTTTTTTCTGGATGCCCGATGACCCATTCTGGGTGAGCATCATGAATCGGTGTCCCAACAGATACCATTTCAGGCTCGAACCAAAGACCAAATTTCAAGTCCATTGCATGTATTTTTTGAGCTAATC
>JAGHSE010000003.1 GCA_018066015.1 Candidatus Colivivens equi | reverse complement strand
GACTAATCTCACTTCTTCCTCTGTAATGTCACTGCTGACATTATCAAGGGCTGTATCTAAATCATCAGTATCACTATTCATGAAATAATCATATATTTCGTCTTCATGATCTTCATCAATTGTATCTTCAAGGAAGTAGTCAATATTCAGTTTTGTACCACTATACACTATTGCTTCAATATCCTCTAACAATTCATCAAAATCCATACCTTGTGCGCGGGCTATATCTTCTAGGTCAACCTGACGGTCTATGCTCTGAATAATATTAATCTTTCGCATCTGAGATTTATCTGCGACTGTACGAACGCGAATATCAGTAGGACGCTCTATTCCATTTTCTTTACAATATGTTTGAATCAACTTTATGAATTGTTCTCCATATCTTCTTGCTTTACCATATCCGACACCTGGAATATTTTGCAACTCTTCATATGTTTGAGGATAGAATGTAGTCATTGCATCTAAGGACGGATCTTGGAAAATCACATAAGGCGGTACATCCAATTTTCGTGACAAATCTTTTCTTAGTTGTTCTAACATCTTGAAAAGTGTCTCATCCAAAGCACTTGTACCTCCTTCTTCTACCACTACATCATCAAATTCAGTATCTTCTACAATCTTAAAAGATACAGGTTTGCGGATAAAGGATGCTCCTTTTGAGGTAAGTTTTAATATGCCGTAATTCTCTACATCCTTCTTTATGTATCCAGCAATCATTGCTTGATTTATTACAGCATTCCAAAATATGTATTCCTTTTCTGCACCTTCACCATACAATTTGAGTTGATTATGTTTATGTGCAATAACAGATTCTGTATCACTACCTCTTAATACGTCAATGACATATTCTAGTTTGAAATTCTCCTTTATAGCGGCAATAGTTTGTAACACCAATTTTAGTTCGTTTTTGGCTTCAATATAGTTCTTTGGATGACGACAATTATCGCAATTATTGCAATTGATCTCCTTATATTCCTCACCAAAATAATGTAACAACAATTTGCGTCTGCATACAGATGATTCACAATAAATAGATGTTTCTTTCAGTAATTGTCGACCTATATCTTGTTCCGCAACAGGTTTGCCTTCCATAAATTTCTCCAGTTTCTGAAGGTCTTTGCGTGTATAGAATGCAATGCATCGTCCCTCACCGCCATCACGCCCTGCACGGCCTGTTTCCTGATAATACCCTTCAAGACTCTTAGGTATATCATAATGTATAACAAAGCGTACATCTGGTTTGTCAATACCCATACCAAATGCAATAGTTGCAACTATCACGTCAATACGTTCCATCAAGAAATCATCTTGCGTAGCACTGCGCACTTCTGAATCCATGCCAGCATGGTATGCAGAAGCTTTAATATCATTTGCCTTCAGCACCTCCGCCAATTCCTCCACTTTTTTTCTACTCAAACAATATATGATACCACTCTTATGAGGATTTGACTTAATATATTTTATTATATCCTTATCAACATCTTTTGTCTTTTGCCGTATCTCATACCAAAGATTTGGACGATTAAACGAAGACTTATACTCGTCTGCATTTACAATACCCAGACTTCGCTTAATGTCTGTCCTTACTTTATCGGTTGCAGTAGCTGTCAGAGCTATTATTGGAGCCTTGGCAATTTCATTAATTATCGGACGAATACGTCTATACTCAGGACGGAAATCATGTCCCCATTCTGAAATACAATGTGCCTCATCAACTGCATAGAAGGATATCTTGATTGTTTTTAAAAATTCTACATTTTCTTTCTTTGTCAATGATTCTGGCGCGACATACAGTAACTTGGTATTACCTTGCTTGATATGTTCCTTTACTTCATCTATGCTTGATTTTGTCAATGAAGAATTTATAAAATGTGCCACATTGCCTTTATCGCTGATATGCTTAATAGAATCAACTTGGTTCTTCATCAAAGCGATTAAAGGCGAGATTATTATTGCAGTACCTTCCATAAGCAATGCAGGAAGTTGATAACACAATGACTTACCTCCTCCTGTTGGCATAAGCACAAAGGTATCTCTCTTATCCAATACATTTCTTATTATCAACTCTTGATCACCCTTAAAGGTATCAAAGCCGAAATAATATTTCAACGCTTCCTGCAATGTTTTAAAGTTATCTTTCATTAGTTCTTGTCTTTCAATATTGTAAGATTAGCTTTTTGTAGTTTGCTCTTAGCATAATCAAGTGTAATTTTCAATGTCTTGATTTTCTGCGAAGGCGCCTCAAACATCTTCTCAGTCATTATCTGTTCAACAATTGACCTAAGTCCTCGAGCTCCCAACTTAAATTCTATTGCTATATCAACAATATAGTCCAAGACAGAATCTTCAAAGGTTAACTTAATACCATCGATCTCAAACATCTTAATATACTGCTTGATAATAGAATTTTTAGGTTTAGTAAGTATATTACGCAAAGCATCACGGTCTAATGGTTTCAAATAGGTCAATACAGGCATTCTACCTATAATTTCTGGAATTAAGCCAAATGACCTTAAATCCATAGGAGAAACATACTGCATCAAATTATTTTTATCAATCTTAGCCGCCTCGGACTGAGCACTGAATCCAACAACTTTTGTATTGAGTCTTTGGGCTATACGTTTCTCAATACCATCAAATGCACCTCCACAAATAAACAAAATATTGCTTGTATCTACTTCTATAAATTTCTGCTCTGGATGTTTCCTTCCACCATATGGCGGAACATTTATCTTGCTGCCTTCCAATAATTTCAGTAAGCCTTGTTGCACGCCTTCACCACTTACATCACGGGTAATACTTGGATTATCCCCCTTACGAGCTATTTTATCAATTTCGTCAATAAATACAATTCCACGTTCTGCTTTTGCAACATCATAATTAGCGACCTGCAACAAACGAGATAAGATACTTTCAATGTCCTCGCCAACATAGCCAGCCTCAGTCAACACTGTAGCATCTACAATAGTAAATGGCACTACCAATAATTTTGCAATCGTTCGTGCTAACAATGTCTTACCCGTGCCAGTAGAACCAACCATAATAATATTTGACTTGTCAAGTTCTACTTCATTATTATACGAATTCAGGTGTCTCAGACGCTTATAATGATTATACACAGCTACGGACATAGTTATTTTAGCCTCATCCTGACCAATTACATACTGATCCAGATGCGCTTTTATTTGCTTTGGAGTAGGAAGGACCTCAAGATCAAAAGAACTTTGATGACGCATATTTTCCATCACGACTTCATTTGCTTGCCTTGCACAATCATCACATATAAAGCCAGATTGTCCTGCGATAAGAAGTTTTACGTCTCTCTCACTCCTTCCACAAAATGAACATTTCCTACTTATTGCCATCTTTCTTAACGAATATTCTATCAATCATTCCATATTCCTTTGCTTCTTCTGCAGTCATCCAATAGTCACGATCACTATCTGCCCATACTTTGTCATAAGGTTGATGTGAATGGTTGGATATGATTGTATATAATTCCTTTTTCAACTTTTGTATTTCCTTTGCAGTAATTTCAATATCACTTGCTTGCCCCTGAGCACCACCCATTGGCTGGTGTATCATAATACGACTATGTGGCAATGCACAGCGCATACCTTCTTCTCCTGCCACAAGCAAGACTGCCGCCATAGAAGCTGCCATTCCAGTACATATTGTCTGAACCTTACTACCTACAAACTGCATTGTATCATAGATACCCAACCCTGCATACACACTTCCTCCAGGTGAATTAAGATAAATGCTGATATCTGAATTATCTACAGAATCAAGATACAGCAACTGAGCTTGTAGTACATTAGCTGTATAATCATTAATTTCTGTACCTAAGAAAATAATACGGTCCATCATCAAACGAGAGAACACATCTAACTGGGTTACATTTAATTGTCGTTCTTCCAAAATATATGGATTTAGATAACCACTCTGTGCCTTTACGACATCGTCCAGCACCATACTACTCATACCCAAATGCTTTGTAGCAAAACTTCTAAAATCGTCAATCATATATCTATAAT
>JAGHSE010000157.1 GCA_018066015.1 Candidatus Colivivens equi | reverse complement strand
AGGTATAGGCGCTTATAAACGTATGCTACATAGCAAAAAGATTAAATGAAAGAACCTCCATCTCGATAGTCTATCGTATCTGATTCAGAACTTGTTAGTCGCCAATCTGTCCTGTCTTTCAGTGCATAGTAATCCTCGTCATGCAATAAATCCTTAAATTGCTGGGGAAAATAATAGGCTCCTCCTTCAAAGGTGTCTTTTGCCCATTCTAAAATGGTTTCGTAATCGCTACCAATTTGTGAGTGTATATATGCAATTTGATAGCATAACTTATTGTACATCTCAATTTTTTTCTTTTTAGGTATATATTGAACCAGAACATACCGTAAAAACGAAGAAGAGCAAACTAAAGAAGCTGCAACCTCTAGATGCGTTAAAGCAAACTTTAATTCTTCAGCATCAGAATTCCTTTTTGCTGCTTCAAAATGTCTTTTTGCTGTAGTAATCTCATTTTTAGCAGCATTATCAAAAGGGTCTGCCGCAAATACATTTCTAACAAACGATAAGCTTGAAGTAGCGCACTTTAAAATGGTAGTAACACTTAAACTCATAATAGTTTTTTATAATTCTCAATAATTATACAATTGTGATATCAAGTTTTCTGCTAGTGAAACGATATTGTTTTCATCCTGAATATTTTCTGCAAATTAACTTATCGAAAACACCATGTCAAATTTTAGTTCGAGAGCAAAGTCTTCTTGATCACGTATTGAAGCCGTTGTTGCCAACATCATAACGTCCCCAACTACGTCAGGCATGACTGTCCAATCAACCTGTGCTTGTCCTCCATGGAAATCATAGACATAGAATCGGTATCTGGCAATGAGATTCTCCGCATTACATGAGTCAACGTCCATCTCTATTACTTTTGGATCTACATCATCCAATGTGAAAGCGATCATGCGACCATTGTCATCAATCAACTGTACGGCCTCTTTCTCATTCGTATTTATGAGGTATGCAGCATGTGTGCTACGGCTGGTACAGACCAAGATGCCATTTCCTATTTCACTGAAGCTATAGGCCCAACTATAGCCGTCAGGCTTATACTCCTTCATCAACTTGTCATATTTCTCTTGGGAGTATATGTTTTTTGCTTTATCTCCATATTCTTCTTCATACAATTAGTGTTTTAGTCTATCACCACACCTTCGTCATCATCCCAGATTGGTTTCTGTGGTTGGCCGTAAGGATTTGGTGTTGGTGTTTGTTGAGGCTGCACAGGCTGATACATTGGTTGTGCAGGTTGCTGTGGCTCGTATGATGGTATGTCGTTATTCAACTGCTGTTGATTAGATTCAACACCGAACCACTGATGCAAGATATTGTTCACCTGATTGGCTATCTGAGGAATAACTGATGACTTTACCTTGCTATAGGCAAAACCTATTGTCACAAAGTTATCAAGAAAGCCAAGTAGTCCGTATTTCTCGCGAGGAAGCACATCTTCTGGAAGTAACTGATAGCCCAATGCCGTTACGATAAGAGTCTTGTTTATCATACTTGTCTCAGGACTCTTCAGTACATAGAACAACTCCAGCATCACCCTTGTTGTCTCAATGCCCACCTTTCCTGCATTATTCTGAATGGCAGCCCAAATATTCTCTGCTCCACCAAAAAGTTTTAATATCTCGTCCATAGTATTATTTCAGTTTGTTTACGTCATCAATAGTTATGATTGTCAATTCCTCATTGCTGATGTTCGCCTGTCTTGCCAAACGGTTTGCTTGGTTCTGAACAACCTTCTCAAAGGTATTACGGATGAAGCGCGCATTGCCGAAGTTCTCATCCTTGGTAGCCACTTTGTAGCTGATGTATTGCTGCAGCCATTCAAATGCATCACGCTTGATTTTGTACTTTGCCTTCTTGAGGTTACTGCGGAAAATCTCGACTAGTTCTTCTGCCTTATAGTCCTCGAACTCAATATAACGGTTGAAGCGTGACTGTAAACCAGGGTTGGAATCGATGAACTCCTTAATCTCGTTCGTATATCCGGCAAGGATTACAACCAATCTGTTGCGGTCATCCTCCATACGTTTCAGCAAGGTAGCGATAGCCTCCGAACCATAATCGCTTCCTTCACCAACGAGTGTATAGGCTTCGTCAATGAACAGCACGCCATCCAAAGCTTCATCAATCTAGGCATTGGTCTTTGGAGCTGTCTGACCTACATACTCAGCCACAAGTCCTGCACGATCAGTTTTTACTAGATGACCTTTCTTCAGGATGCCTATCTCCTTGTATATACCTGCAACGATGCGAGCAACGGTTGTCTTACCAGTACCAGGATTGCCTGTGAACACCATGTGATAGCTCATATTGGTATTAGGCAAACCTTGCTGAGCACGCATCGCCTGTATCTTAATGATATTACGGAGCGATTCTACCTCAGTTTTAACGGTTCCCAAGCCTATGAGACCTGTCAATTCAGCCATGTAGTCATGGTGTTCGTCACTACCACCATTGTGCTGTTGTTGCGGATGTTGGTTCTGCTGACCATTCGGAACAAATGGTTTGCTGAGTTCATCCTGAAGCAGATCTCGTGCATAAAGGCAATTATAATCAGCAGCCTGACGCAAGAAGTGAATCGCCTTATTACGGTCTGCCTGAATATACTTTCCTTCAAGAAACATCTGCCCAACAAGTGCCATTGCGGTCACATCTCCTTGCTGAGCTCTGCTGAATATTTGGTCAATTGCCTCCTTAGTCATATACCTCTATTTTTGTGGTTTATGTAGTGACATGGTATATTTACAACGCATGCAACGAGTGTTTGCATTCGGACTTAACCCTATAGGAAGGTCATACATGAAATGATGATTGTCTCTCACATAATCATGACTTGGACATTTTAGCCCTTTGATTTCTTTTACCATAGATTTATAATTTGTTTCTTGATTATAGTGAGTTTCTTTTTTAAGTCGTTCTATCCTTATTGCGTATTACAATTCAACAATAAATCTACAAAGACCAAATGTTTGATTGGCAACTGATGAATAGTCCTTGTTTGCTGATTGAAATATTATAGGTCTTGTTACTTCAAAACACCATTCTCCAATTTCATTAACATTAAATATGAACGTTTTTTTGTTTTCTGTATATTCTTTCCTAAGAATTGCAGGTTGCTTCGGAGATATTGAAAGGGATTCTATAGTTGGTATTGCGAATTTTAATCCGGTCAATTGCATTAATCTATTCGCAAGTTGAGTAAATTCTCCAAAAGTACTAATTTGAGATTCAGACTTATTGCCGACAACAGCAGATACATTCAGGTATTCTTTCGAATACATGATTCTCATATAGTCTTCCTTCGTAATGTATCTGTCTAAGATATATCTACAAGATCCCTTTCCTGCATCTTCAACTTTGGCCAAAGACTTGATAAACGAATTCAGAAATTCCTTCAAAAATTTATCTTGTAGTACTTCATCATCGTACATCACTTGTAGTCCATTAATCTCAACACAACGTCGTTTTATATCTTCTACTCCGATTAATTCACTGTTGGGAAACAGTTTTAAGACTTCTGCTACATCAGAGAAAACGGATTTTGTCAGTATAGAGTACTTGTATTTTGCCGCTAATAAAAATTCTTTGTATGTATTCGGATGTTTATCTATAAAGTTTTTATAATCGCCTGCTGTTTCACATTCATTGAGAGCGTATTTATCGTCAGAATAAATCAGATCTCTTATTTCTGGCCAATGATAACATATTGTGAAAAGAATGCTATATAGATAGTCATCAAGTCCTTCTTCTATTGACTCGCGAATCTTTGAAATCAGAGCCTTCTTGTGATTCTCGTTTTTCCACAGATATTCAGCATTATATACAAATCCTTCATTATAGAATAAACAATCCCATAGATATAAATATTGGTAGCTTTTTCTTCTTTCACGTTCTTTCTCGTTGAGCTTTGTTGGAAAAAGACGTTTGATTTCAGAAAATGGTATTACCTTACTTAATAAATTGTAATACACACTACCAGAATTGCCATCATTAAGATGACAATAATTCTCATATTTATATAGTAGTTCGTTCATGTTTGAGATAACATATTTTAGTCGTTTGACCAATTTGATGCTGATTTGTACCCTTTTGCTTTATAGTAGTCCTCAGAATCTTGAGACTTGTATTTTAGTTTGAGTATTTTTCTTACCTCTTCTTCAACCTCTGGATCTAAAATGTCATTCTGCAAGCAAAGGTTAAGATCTATGTTAGAAATCTCTTCCTCGATCATTCGTTGTTGATTGTATTTTGTTTCCAGGAGTTCTTTTATTTTTTGCTTTTTAGAATCCGTCATTTTATTATTATCGGATAAAGCGCAAGAGATCTCTATAGATACCAATTCATCGTTAATAATTTTGTTAATTGCATTTTTTGTGAATTTATTTTCTACAGCCTGCCTTATCTTTCTATTTTGTCTAGACGTATTTTTTTTCAATAAAAAATCTTTCTTCAAATCCAAGATTTCAATATCTATTATTTTGTTGATATCAATATTATTGTCCTTGTTGGCAAGTAGATTTAGTCTATTTACAAATTGCCTGTACGGAATCTTTATATCTTTTCCTTTTGATGGATCATCCTTAAATATTTTTTTATATAGTTGCTGAATTATGTCATATATTTCCGCACCAGATATTTTGACTTCTGGATAGTTTGCATAGAATCCTCGAATTTCACTTCTCACTTTATCTAAGTCGTCAAATTCAAGACTATATCTTTTAAGGCAACTTTCAACAATCTTTATCATACCATCGGCTTTAGGATAAGATAGATAGAAAATCTCATCCCACCTGCCTTTACGCAAAAATTCCGGTCTTAACTGATCCAAATTGTTAGCTGTAGCAACTATATATACCATTTTTGTCCTATCTTGCATCCATGTCAAAAAGAATCCAACTATATGCGTTAGGGTTTGATCGTTTTCATTTGCACCAGAACCAGCAAAAGCTTTTTCAATTTCATCAATTCGCAAAACACACGGTTGTGCCGCCTCCGCAATTGCTAAGGCATTCTCGAAATTATGTTCGCTTGACCCCATCAATCCACCAAGTAATCTTCCCATATCCAAACTATATAAAGACATGTCTAACTTACTTGCTATGGCTTTTGATGTTTCTGACTTACCACAGCCTGGTGGGCCAACTAATAAAAGACCTTTGGGCATTGGAAGTCTTTGATTGTAGTTAATTCCATAATCAATTATTTTTTTTTCTTGGTCTATATATTGAATTAAGCCATCAATATCTCCTACATATTTTTCATATTCTTTTGGAACTTCTTCAACTTTCAACAATCCAGAATCTTTAACCATTCGTTCTTTATTCTTGCTGAATGTATCTAAGTTCACATTTTCAATTATATACTCATTGTACGACAACATCGTACGGATTTCTCTTATCCGCATTCCTTTGAGTATTGATAATAGCCTTTTTTTGTTATCTTCAAATATATCTCCGCTATCTGAATAGAAAAATGTATTATGAAATATATATGGTTTACCTTCTGCTTGATATTGTTCTTGAACACAATCTGGATTATATTTATCTGTTATTTCATCTAATCCAAGTTCATTTGTGATATCTGTCTCGTCTGGATATGGAGGTTCAATTGTATATAAACTATTTTTTAACTCAAGGGGGATATCAAACTTTGGTGACTCTATTATTATAATACTTCTATCTAACACATTATTCTCTTGCTCGTTTTTATTGAAAAACTCGGCAAGAAGTGTTATTATACTTGCTGCACTTTCTCCGATTGAAATATTCAAACCTCCAAAATAATAATACAAACCTTGTATAATCAAAACAGAAGGGATATTCTGGGATAACATGTTTTCTAAGCAGTTCTCCAGTTTTGGTTGGGCTCTGTCTTCATGATTCCAGAATCCTCTTTTACCTAATTGAGGAGACCATACATTGACATTACACATGAGATCAACGTTTTCTATAATATCATCTTCCTCAAAAATTTTTAGAAGTCTGTCTTCTTCTGTATAATAGTCGTCAGTTTGAATATAAATAATCGAACGTCTATTCTTTATGTTTCTTTTAAGTTCATTTTCATATTCAAAAAGTGCGCTTCCTTTTACTATCCCGTTATCCATCCCCATAGTTTTTTTACTGCTTTTTTACCTGTATCCCATGTTTTTTTTGCAACAGTGGTTACAACTTCAACTGTAGTCTCTGCTGCTTTTGCAACGGTTTGTAAAACTGGCTCCACGACACGTTCTTTAATGGTTGTACAAGCATCCGAAATTGCCGTTATACCTTTGTGTACTGTTACTATTCCAGCTTGTATTAATTCTCGTGTCTTCTCGCTTTTTACAACTTTTTCGATGCCATCTCCAATTTTTTTTGTAAACGTCCTAATGCCTGTGGCTTCAAGTATTTTACCAATGGTTGACTCAGGTTCCGGAACTCCCATCTCCTCTAATTTTGTGTGTATGAATTTTCTTCCCATCCAAGCTAAATTCTTTGCCTTGTTGACGATATTTACCATAGAGGCTTGAATTTGGGTTGAACGCCTATCCAAATACTGGTCAATAGTAATCGTGCCTTGATGATACCGATGCATTAGCTTTACCCTATCCATAAAACTATTTGCTTTTTCACCTATCCAATTTCCTAAACCTGTAGCTATTTTTTGCGATAATTTATTTTTTGGAAATTTGTTTCGCAATCCCCCGACTATCGAATCTGCCCACATTTTTTTTGTTGCATTTTCAATTGGAGAATCAAATTCCGAATCTACAAACATTCGGAATTGTGGAGAAACCTTTTTTAATATATTTGGTATTCCTCCAAAATTAAACTTGCATGCGTCATGTGTTGTTAACATGCCCTTGAGAGTGTCAATATATCCACTTAAAAAGCCCATAATGTCAATTTAATTTTCTTCTACATCATTTTTAAAACTTTCTTTCACAAATTTGAGCAATTCTTCATCTTCTTTAAGAAGAGTGTCAATATCTCCCAAAAATGCTTTTTTTGCCTCCTCTATATTATCTTGTGTAATGTCATTTTTAGAGGCGTAATCCTTAAACCACTCATCAAAATCAAACTTCGTTCGTTTGAGTAATGCTTTTTGCTTCGCTTTTTTTAACAGAAGAACAATCTGTTGTTGATCGTTAATGAATGAGCAAGCACTGTCAAGTATTTGTAATTCTGATGAATTATATGCTTTCCCAAATTCTTCTGTATCTATAGAATGGGTTTCATTAAGAAAGCTGTCTACATCGTTTTTTTCTATGTATGCTTCAAACTCTTTGATTTTTTCTTTATATTCTGGAGTAGGTTCTCCTTTTTCGTCGTAGAGATTTGAATCATTGGAGAAAAAAGCCTTTTCTTCTTCTGATGAATACTTTCCATGAGTATATTTTTCCATCAATGTCTGGAACCACTTGATAACTCCTTCTACAAATGGGCTAACCTCCTGGCCTTGCTGATTATTTTCAATTTCTTTCATTTCTTTGTTATTTAGTTATTATTTTAAATTCTATACGTCTGGACTTATCTTTATTCTCCTTACCAAACTCGTCTTTCACTGTCTTGGCATAAGAATAGCCAACACTTATCATGTAGTTTTTCACAAAGCTTCTTTCCTCTTCGTTTAAGCCACATTTATTATATATATGTTCGTAAACTGCATATGCTCGATCAGAAGATAATGACATGTTGTGTAAGAAGGTGCCATCTGTATCTGTATGACCTTCAATTCTAATTTCTAGAATATTCTTACCTGCTTTTTTTAGATCTATTGCCTGACGTACGAATTTCTTTCCAATTTTATTGATACGTGTTTCCAGATTTGGTAGCATACTATCTTTATTTATTTTAAACATCTGATCAGCACCATTTGAGGGATAAAATCTAATGCTCCCAACACTGTCCGGCATGATTTCAATACCATCTACTCCCACAAATACGTCACTAAAATCCTTATTGATATTCACCATATTGCCTGATGCTTTGATCTTCTCAACCCGTTCTTTCCTTTCGTTTTTGGGTATGTCTTTAAATGCATCTATATATTCTTTGTTGTCCATATAATATACAACTGTTGCGATGATGAAAATAACAAGGAATCCAGACATGAGGTCAGTATAACTCATCCAAAAGTCGTGGTCCTCACCTTTTTCTTTACTGAATATATGTTTCATGCTATTTATTTCTTAGTTCGTGATGAGGTGCCGGTTGCTTGACTCTTAGGCTTACTTATAGAGATGTCATGCCACTGTTCTCTTAGTCTATTAACAGCTTGTTCCATATTGGTTAATGAGTTCTGCATACTATCCAAAGCGTTCTTATGCAATTTGAAAACGTCAACAGTCCTTTCTATATATGCATTAATCTCATTAGATTTTTCAACTGCTCCGCCATACAAGGATGCACTCTCTGTTACAGAATTGCTTGTCTCTTCTAACTTGCCAGTTATGATAGAAAGTTTGCTCTGAAGATTACTAATTGTATTGGTTATTGAGGTGTTCAGACGGTCACATGCCTGCTCGAGTGCATGGATGTTAAATGCATCTTGTATCTGCTTTGCAATATCTTCAGAAATAGCATTGTTAGTATCTTTGATATGCTGCTTTAGGGTTTCATTCTGAATTTCAAAATCCTTCATAGCCTTGATGATGTCAGATTGAAGAGCTTCAAGGGAAGAATGAATAGACTGTTGGATTCCAATAATTGTGGTTTTGATTTCACTGATTCTCGTTTGTGCATTATTATTCGCTTCGACTATGCTGTCATTAAAGTCTTTTGCTAACTGCGAAGAATCTTGTTTCATTTTCTCATAAGAAGTTGTCAGTTCACTTACTGTCTGATCATAATTCTCCTTAATCTTATCTGAAACCTTTTCAATTTGTTCCTTATTTGTCTCCAACAACAAACCTACATCTTGTCTATTATTGCTGATTGTTTCTTTTATTAATTCTGCCTCTTGCTCATGTATTCTCTGTAACTTATCAGCCATGTCAGTACTCAATTGACGAACCTCTTTGACCAATGCGTCACATGTAGAAGTTAATTTTTCAGATAGGCCTGCTATGAATGTTTCGTTTACCTGTTCCTGACGATTTATTGCGTTATTAGAGTTATCTACAATTTTTGTGTTACATTCGTTGATGGTTTCAATGCATGTGTTATATTCTGCTTTCGCAAACTCCTCTATTGCTGTCTTAATTTCATTTTCAAACAGATTTGTCTCCTTTTCAACATGTGCAGAAATCTGCTCATCAAACTTTTTGTAATATGCTCCAAAAGCAGTGTTCTGTTCTTCAACAAATTCCTTCAAAGCGTTGTTCTCCGACTCAATAAATGAGCGTAATTGATCATTTCTTTCCTTAGACTCTTTTGCAAGAGTCTCTTTAATAAGGTTTAGCTCTTGACGTTGCAGATCAACCGTTTTCTCTAAAATTTTATCATTGGAGTTTATCAGCGTTTGTATTCTACCATCAACAATCGTAGTTAAATTCGCAACCTCACTCTTGAATGAATTTTGTACACTTGTAAGAGTTTCTTGGAATTTACTAATTAAATTTGAAACAGTATTTCCAAATATAGTGTTCTGGTTAGATAAGGCCTTCTCAATTATTTCCTTTGTCTGAACATGGTTCCCACTCATTTGCTTAGAAAGAGAACCTAATCCTTCAATTAGTGCCTTTAATCTAATATCGCTGACATCTTTACTTCCATTAAGAGTTTCATTAGTACTTGTACAACTATCATTAATAGATTTTACAATTTCTAAAAGTATGAGTTCGGGTGAGTTGGATTTATTATGTACGCCAAATTTGTTCTTTGTATTTGTAAAATCATTCTCCTCAATTTCTTCAGCTTTTGCTATTGATAATTTATTACAAATCGTGCATATAATAGCTCCAACGATACCGATTATAGATGTTGAGAATGCTGGAATAATATTCTGAATAAGACTTTCAATCGCATTATTACTAGCCGAGGTAAAATCCATACCACTCAAGCTGATATAGATGGATACGAATGTACCCAGAATACCGACAGAAGTCCAAAGTGTTGAGCAATAGTTGCGTAATTGAATAGACTTAGTTTCATTTGCTTTGCGCCACAATAAAATAGTACCGATGGTGCAAAGTACAATCATGCCGATGTTAATCGGACTTTTTACAAATTGAATTAAAATATTGGCCATGATTATTTTTATTATTTGATTTGCATTACTACACTTGCACCATTATTAGTGAAAGCGATGTCACTTAAAGAGATTGTCTTAAGGGCTGATTCTAACCCATCAATATTTTTAAGGTAAATGGTTAGCATGTTATCATCACCCTTTGAATATATGCCAGAATCCATCATGTTCAATATGCCAGAGACAATGGTTTCTACGGCAAAACCATAAGAATAATATCTCAGTTTGATACTTGCCGAACTAACCTGACGCACCTCCAAATAGACTTCAACTGTCTTAGTGGTAAAGAACATGTCAATGTTGTAAGAAGCCTTTATGGTCTTACTGTTCTCATAGGTCACTCTGACATTCTTATCTGCTTTGTCGCGGATAAGCTTTTCAATTTCTCGATATGATAATTCTACCTTCATATGATCAAATGTTAATTGATTCTAATAGTATAGAAGCAATAAATAACGAACTTATATCAAAAGAATACTAACAGATTTTATTATCTTGAGCTGCCACAGGAATTAACGCAAGAACATCTGCCGCTCTTTTGATAATTAGAGCCACAAATACCACTACATGTGCAATAGTCACCACTATTAAAGTTTCCTCCACATGTTGTATTACATACACATGATTTATAATATGACACGGCATCTTGTACTGCTGCGCCCTCCAGTGTCATAACTAAGGGAGAAACCTGTAATGGGGTTCCCAGAATTTGTTCTATGATGTTGTCTAATATGTTCATAATGTGATACTATTTATAATGTCGTTTAAATTTGAATACAAGTTCTCATCTCCACATTTTAATGCTCTACCTAACTGGCATTTGCAGGCATAAGCAAATTGAATTTTGGCACTCTTACAGGTAAATACGGATTGCTTCTTAATGTCACCGGTACAAAGAAAGTTCATTCCATAGCAATGTGGACAGAAATTACTGATTGCACAGTCTTTGCACTCTTCTATTGCAAAACATGCATAATCAGAGAAATCGTATTCATTTGATACAACGACTTTACTCTTTGGCAATGCAATCGGAGAGAACAAGTGACATGCGTAATGTTTTCCATCAGTATCAATGCAGACCAAATCTTCTCCGCAACCACAATGCTTTTGTATGTCTGATTCAGTTGAAACGACAGATAATATATCTACATTAAACATTGAAAAGAGAGGGGTATCAGGATTTGCAATGTAAAAGGCTGACAGTTTCTCTAATTGCTCTGCAAACACTCTTAGATGGCAATCTTCCCAGAAGATACGATCCCCCATTGCTAAGTCAGTTGTTATGTATGTGAATCCTTGCTCGATAAGATAGGTGACACCATCGTACAGATTACTTATGGTGTCAGGTGATACAGTCATCTTTACATGTTGAATGGGCCAGTTATCGACAAAATACGATAGATCTACCAATGGAGCAGATTCTGACCGATTCATATTCTGCATTAGACGATTCCCATCAAAGCTAAGACCGAGGCAGATTCTCTCCTTATGTGAAGAGAACCATGTCTTCATATCTTCATTTAGTAAAGTACCATTGGTAACAATAAAAATCTGGGATAGTTTAACCTTAAAGGTTTGTTCCCACAACCAGGTTGATACTGATTTTATTAAATCGTATTGGAGCAAAGGTTCTCCTCCCATAAACTGAACCTCAAATTCAGAATAGGTCTCATCCAGATTGTCAACAACCTCTTTTATATATGAAATTGCCTGATCAGACGTCATCTTATTGTGTTCAGTCTTGGGTTCATAACAATATACGCAATTTAGATTGCAATTATATGTTATGAGGAGCATTATTTCCTTTTTCTTCCCCATGCGTTATTCGAAGTTATGTCCACAGAACGGACACTGTTTTGTTCCTTCTTCAACAGAATTGTCACATGATGGACAAACCTTACCAGCAGTTTTTGTCAATATGCGCTCGTATTCACCACTATCTACCCATCTTATTAACTCGGCTGCTCTAACTACTGTCCAAGGATGATCCTCATCGAATATTTCAAGTATCTTAATGAGTTTATCAGTAGATCCACCATATTTTTCTTCAAATTCACGAGCCTGTAGCATGAATCCATCAACTGAAGCGGAATTATAGTAACGTTGTGGAACTCCTGACATCTTCATTATTGCCGATAAAGCAGCCTTAAGGTTCTGGCAAGCCAATAAACCAGCACGGTCTGCCGTGAATTCTGACATTCGATTCCAATACCAAAGAGCTGGCTGAAGAATTGTACTTGATCCGGGTATATTTGCCAGAACCTGTGACAAATACGCACACAGTACATGGTACAAGACGTGACCTGACTTAATATGGCCTGCTTCATGGCCTATAACAAACTGAAGTTCAGTATCATTCAGTCTATCAACTGCACCAGAGGACAGTACCATATAGGCATCCTTCTGATGTCCCGTGGTATATGCATTTATATAATAGTCTTGTTGACTGTATAAATCAGGAAATGTATCAAGATCTAGATTAGTAAATACCTCGCGAGCGACATTGTAAAGCTCAGGGCAGGCATTATCTGTAATGTGATAGCTATTTCCGCATAAACTTACGATATTCCACTTAATGGTTGCCCAATTCATTAAGAAATTGATTGCCTGTGGCAACAGGGGAATAGCTTTGACTTTTGAAAGAGCTTCGCGATCAAACGGATGTTCGTATGATGATGGTTGTAAATTTATTAATTTCTGTGCCATATTTTTTTAGATTTTACCGTTAGTATTACTATTTCCTTCCAAAATACTTATTCGGGCTTCAAGTCCCTGAATCATCACTTCCAGTGAACGAGCGTAAGCCCAAATATCTTTTTCGTTGTTGCAGCTTTCTTTATTAGTGGCGATTGAATGTGCTACATGATTCCTTGTTGGATTTTCGTCGTGTGTAGGATATTTCTTCCCTGACGTGTCATATAGCAGTTCAATGTCATATTTTGTTAAGCCCTGCTCTCTGATTGCATCGATTGCTTTCAATGTTTCTGGAATAACAATAAGCTTAACCTTACGATCATTGATGAACTTTTCTTCTTTTATCTCGTGTTTTGAAATAATATCCTTCACCTCTGACACAAATTCCTTGAAATGGAATTGAAGGGCATTCACCTTTATGTCATGTTCAAACACTCCAGAACAAAACGTTTCAAACAATGACAAGTTCTCTTTGTTTTTTAGATAGTCCGCTAATATGCAAAGATTTTTATATTCCTGTTTGCCATCACCAATTAGCATGACAGCAAAAGGACTGGGTCTGTTAAACTCATCTGCATGTCCAGGGATGTCTCGAACCGCTAACAAGGTTGTTCCATTTTGCAGTTGTTTGAGCATTATCTTGTAGCCAGAATGAGAGATGACTATAGACGCATCTTGAGGATACGCTTCCGAAGAATTCTTATTAAGTTCTTTTATCTTCACAAGAGAAGACCACAATGTAATTTTATCAGCAGACTTCTTATCGTTTGGATTTTCAGCCAACCTTTTTTCATATACTTTATATAAAGGTATAAAGTACTTAACATCTACATCTTCATCGAATGTACCTAAGTACATGTCTTTGAAGCCTCCATGATTGTAATATGAATATATGCGTATCATTTAAAACTCCTTATATTCCTAATTGGGATTTTTTTACGTTACAGATGCCTTCGGTATTGTGTTTGATAAGACCTCTGCTTTCAATAGAATTTATAAGTGCATTTAACTCTTCGTATGAAATTGTTCCCATTTTCTCTATTAGTTTTCCTGCTGCCCAATAAATTATAGCAAAAGGTATACTAAACCATGCAATGAGTACAATTTTTGTGTACTTCCACCAACTTTTTTTCTTCTTTTCCTTTTCTTTTTTCTGTGCTTCAAGATTCTTAAGGAAGAGATATTTTGCTAATACAAACTGGAGAATGTAATATGCGAGTTGCTCGCAATTATGTGGTGCATATTCATTACCTGTTACATGAAACCACGAATATGGGCGAATGATAGAATGGAATTCTGATATTCTCCCTTCCGGATCTTCGTCGATAATATCATCTTGCATGATTTGCCGACTGGTTCCATCGCTAAAGCGAACCTCCGTTTCATCATTCAGCACACAACACTTACGAGCGACAAAGTCATTATTTGAACATATCATTGCCGTCTGATGTTCCTTGAACTCTATTGCACCAATGGTTTCTACAGGAATAATATCGACTTGCAAGTTCTTGTAGTCGTCAAGAGCTTTAAAGACAGTCTTATAGACATCCTTTATGCGTTGCGTCACCTTATCTGCCTCGCCAATGTGTACCCATTTTTCACATTTTATTGGTACAAATAGAACGAGCTTAGCATCGGCTCCATCTTTGTCATCTATATATGTTAGATAACTGTGTATGTCATCTACATGATTGTATGCCATATTGATGGATTCGTCGCATAACTCATTTCTTGGATTAACGGCTTCCATCAAGTATGGTGTGTCAATAGCTATGACGTAAATGTCTGCTTCTTTTACGGCATTGATGATTTGCTCTTTGCTGATAGGTGATCCGCCATGGGTATCATAGCTTGCTCTTGACTCATAGAATTCTCCGTTTGCATCCTTGAATTCGATGGTCATGTTATTGCTAGTTCCAGGAATCTCTAATTGAAGATTATGGGTGGTAAAGGAGTTCGTTTTCGAATCGTCTACAAGAAAGGTCTTTCCCTTGAGGCTCTTAACAGATTCCTTTAGATGTTCTATCTTGTTAGTAAGAGATTCCTGACCAGGAATAAGCACAGTTACGTCGTTTATGGTTAATAGGTTTTTTATATCCCCATTAACCATAGTGTTTACAAGACCAGCAAGAACAGATGTTTTACCTGCTCTGCGTCCTCCCATCATCAGAACTTTTAAAGTCTCTGCCACGTTTTATTTCAATTAAACATTTTTGCAAGAATCAATCCAATCAAGGCTCCACCACCAGCTGCAATTGCAAGTTCCTTTAGACGCTTATCGGACATAGCCTTCTCGCTATCTTGAAGTTGCTTTGCATAGTGCTTTCTTAATAGAGAAATAAGCTTTTGTGGATTATCCAAAGGGAGAATGTCGGATGTGTGGATAGCAACAATACTTCTACCGATAAGACCTTGTTCGTTAATAGCTGTTTGAGATGGAACTCCGTCAGGAATGAGAAGCAAAGAAACGGCATCCTTTCGTGCAGAGATATTCAAATCCTTTTCTATGGTAGAAACCTCGATGGACTTTTGGGTTTTTGTAACTTTGTCAACCCATATATTTAAAGCCGCCACATCAAAACGAAGGCCATTTTTCTCTACGTCATATCCAAGAGTTGACGAAATCATATTACTGAATGTTGCCATATTGGTTGCAGCATAAGCCGCTAGCACATTCAGTTTCTTAGTGTCTTCTTGATTGTCAGATGTTATTATAAACAAGAATGGTGTTTCACGTCCTGACTCATCCTTGCTTGAGCTTGGAATGTCTCTAACAGCCAGAGCATAATTGTCACCTTCCAGATGTTCATAGATTAGTTTATAGCCTCCATGTGAAAACAAAGAATTTCCTGCCTTGGGCATTCCATAACTCTGTTTTTCATCCATTACTTTGATTGATGGTAACTTCTTTAACTCATCAACTTTCTTCTTGAGCTCAGTATCATCTTTTTCCTGTGCTCTTTTTCCCCATACAGGAAGCAGAGAAAAATAATATGAAGCTTCAAACTGGTCTGCGTTAGAACCAAGGTAAAAGTCTATATAGCCTCCAACGGAATAATATGAATAATATCTCGACATAATATGTAT
>JAGHSE010000038.1 GCA_018066015.1 Candidatus Colivivens equi | reverse complement strand
GATAAAAGAAGGTGCAGAGAGTTTGCAATTATTAGCCAACAAATTAGATACTACAAAGATGAAGAAACCTTCATTCCTGATGGTTCTTACTGGAGTAGGTGACTATGCATATAAGCGTCCTGAGGATTGTGTTTTAGTTGTACCTATCGGTTGTCTAAAAGATTAAGGAATTTAAGTTTCAGTCCCTGCATTTTTTAGTACCTCACGCAGAGGCTTGCTTAGCAAGTTGTTCCAAGGAGCCTCACTCTTTCCCTTCAATGATGATGACTATCTCTATTATTTGCACACAATATATATATTTTTTCTCCATTGGATTAGGACTCTCTGCGTCTCTCTGCTACCTCTGCAAAGACTCAGAGTACATCTGTGATGTACTGAGATTCATAGGGTAGCATAGTGTAGGAAACTTGTTTTATACAAATATGCTACACTGTGGAGCTGAACAACAAAGTTGTCTGAGTCGCCTCTGCGTGAGATAAAAAGAATAAACAATTTACGCTTTACGCTTAGAGAGTAATTTACGGGCTAATCATCTTTTGCGCTTGTTCGTAACTCTCTATATTGCCAATGTCATATCTGTGTCCTGGCATTTCCATAGCATGAACAGTTGTTTGAGTGCACAACCATGCAATAAAACTGCCTGGAGCATCAGTCCCGCATCCGCATTCTATACCTTTGCTTACGAGTTTTGCATCGGCTCTGGTATAATAATAAAAAGGAGGAGTACACCAATGAGTGGCAGGATGAGGTGATTTCTCTGTCATTAAGAGTATTTTGTCATTCTCGTCAAAAGAGACAACACCACATTTCATCAATTTAGCATCATCAGGTTCATAGAACCGCATAATGGCAGAAGTCTGTTTCTCTTTTGCATATTCAAGAAACTTAGTCAGACTGAAATCCAATATGTTGTCGCCAGCAATGACTAACATATCATCATCAAGATGCAATTTATCAATAGCAAACTGAATATCTTTGACTGCGCCCAGACGCGTCTCGTTGGTAGATGTACCATCATCTACAACTACTATATTCTGTGGTTTTTCTTCAGCCCACTGTTTGAAATGACCGACAAATTTATGATTTGAGATGACCACATATTCACTTATTTCTCCACATGAATCAATGTCGTCAACCAACCAATCAAGTATGGTTTTGTCTCCAATTTTCAAAAGCGGTTTAGGAAAATTCTTTGTCAGCGGATATAATCTCGTAGCATAACCTGCTGCTAATATCAAGCATTTCATGTCATTTTCTTAATACCCTAACTGATAACTAATCTCATAATACATTGGTAGCACATATCCCGAAGCGTTGCTGGTGCCAGAAGTATGAGGAATTATCATCCTGACCTTGGCTATCCTACCAGCATTGCGAGTAAGACGAATGAAGTCAAGAGGTTTCATCCATCCTGTAGGAACTACAGATGAACCATATTTGCTCATCATTTGTCCTGTCATGAATGAAGCAGTGTAAGCCCTGCTTAGGTGACTATACTTTACTTGCATCTTATCTACTATACTTGACTGATTCAGGTTTGTACAAATAGTATCACCACCCTCAATGTCATATTCCAAAAATCTGCACAACAAGGTCTTGGTGATTGTACTATCAGGATCTGCTTTTGCCATCTCTACCATTGTTCTTCCTTCTCCGCGACGTACTATTTGCATATAGATACCACTTGAGTTGAACTCTACAAATTCATTGTTATCAACATTTGTGGTAGAGTCCTTTGCATAAAACTCCACTTCGCTGATGACATTGATAGGCCCTACAAAGTCATTTTCCTTCAAGAATCGGTTGATTGCATTTCTCTCCTTATCCTTCATGTCGGCATAAGTCTCTTCATCCCTGCATGAATAAATCCCAGCTAAAGTGCAAAATATCAAAATAGAAAATATAATTCGTTTCATCATTTTAATTATTTCTTTAAGTTTCTGTATGTATTTGATTTTAAACGTAAATGCCCGTAAATTACCCGTAAATTTAATCGTAAATTATTTATTCTTTGAGCAAAAGACTCTTTGCGTCTCTCTGCTTTCTCTGCAAAGACTCAGAACACATCTGTGATGAGCCCCTAATTTAGGTAGAGAGCAATACTGCAAACTTGTTTGCAAGGAGTGCACTGCTAACTAAATTAAAACAACAAAGTTGTCTGAGTCGCCTCTGCGTGAGACTTGTTTAAGTTTTCAAATTTTTCGTATTATTTCGTGTATTTCGTGGTAAAAAACTCTGCATCTCTCTGCGTGGGTTAGTCAAAAACTTTCGACTTGCAAATGTAACGAAAAATTTTGATTATTGACCAAAGTCCGATATAAAATAGTATAATTGCAGTCAAATCAGGTCTCCATTCTATACATACCCAAGGCAGAGATGCAGTATATTCAGTAATACCATTCATCACATCCACTCCTCCTTCTACTACAGGTGTAATCAAATTCTGCAACATAGGAAAAGGCCACAATATCCACCACACAACAGCCCCACACATAACTATGGGTACAACTATACTCAAACACAGATTTGGAATAATAGACAACAGAGGTAACTGATGAAAATAAAAAGCCACAAGAGGGGCAGTAAATATTGTGCAAGTCAAGGTGATGATAATCACACTAAGACATTTATCCCACAACCAAGCCCAATGAAAATGTTCCACCTTAGCCGACATCCACCTACAAATAGGTATTCCTATGCCCAAGATGCCAATCATCGACACAAACGAAAGTTCAAAACCTACATCGTATATCTGCAGAGGGTTGATTAGTAGCATCACCATAGCTGCAATTGCTAAAGAATTGAATGACAAAGCATTTCTACAAAAAATCTTTGAAACAATCATTATACTGCACATGATAGTAGCCCTCACCAACGAAGGCGGTAGCCCAGCAATCAATGCAAAAGCCCATATACATCCCAATATTATGACATTTGAAATCCAACGCCATTTTAGGGAAATTATCTTGCTCATTAGCACCAATTCCAACAGAACATAAATCAACGTGAGATGATACCCCGACAAAGCGAGAATATGACTGACCCCCGACCTTGAATATTGAGTTCTTAATTCCTTAGTTAGTCCTGATTTGTTACCTAATGTCATGGCGTCAAGCACTGCACCACTCTTACCGTCAATCCCACGAACACGATAGGTTAACGTACCACCTAAATCTTGAACCATCTTGAACTTTGAATCACCTTGAACCCTCAACTGGCGCTCTGGAACAGAATGCACCGCATTCCTTGAAATGGCTTGCAAAGCAAGCATTACACCCATTATTGCAACAAAGAAGACAGTCAGCGTCATAAAGGAAACCACCCGTTTAGTCCTGTCTGCCCAAATCATACCAGCCACGCACACTGTCATCCCGCCCAACAGATACCATGAGTTCCAATGCGTCTTGCAACTCAGTTCGCTTGCTAAAAATATACCTGCAACCAGAGGCAGACACAGCAACGAAACAGGAGAAAAAGCCTTACCTCTCAATTTTACAACTTTCCTGGTGGGTTCTATAAATTCATTTCTTGCGATTTTGAGGTTTGTTCCGAGCAGGTTGCTGTGCGGAAGGAAGGAATTATGCGGGCATAATGACTGACTGACAAACAGTAAGATACCGGAACAAAACCA
>JAGHSE010000353.1 GCA_018066015.1 Candidatus Colivivens equi | reverse complement strand
CCTTATGAAGCAAGCAAAAAGGAAAAGAAAAAATGTAGTTGACTGCAATAATTTCATAATTAATTGTTATCTTTGCAAATTGATTGATAATAGTTTTGCTATGTATTATTTTAGATTCAATAGTGATATTAAGATGGAAAGACTGAGACAGATCATGGAAAGGTCGTTCTTGGTGTGTGTGATGTTATGTTGTAGTATGAATATGTTGGCTCAGGATAGTTTGAGATATGAGAATGTGTCATGTGTAAACCCTGCCAACAATGATATTCGTGATGGTTTGGTATTTTCTGCCCAAATAGTCACTGTGAAGAAATCTAAACAGATTGAAATAGTCATTGAAAACTATCCGAATGAAAATGAACCGTTGAAATTTGTTTTTGGCAGAACTACCAATCTGGGTAGTGGAAAAGTGACATGGATGAGTACTGGTTCTGCATCTCTGACACGGGAAAAGAGCGGAACTCGATGGGTCTTTCTATTTGGGGCTCCTTCTCCTGAAAAGAGTGTAGTGCCTTGCAGAATTTCAAAAGTTACGTCTTTTGGACAGGAGAACCTACCTTTTCAGTTAGCATTCGCTCCAGGACAAGTTGAAGAATTCTTTTCATTCCTCAAGAATGCTGCAGAACAAAACATCATATTTCAAAGTAAATTGTGAGACTAGAATTTGATGTAGTCGTAGTAGGTGCTGGTCATGCGGGATGTGAAGCAGCAGTGGCATCGGCAAATATGGGTGTCAGAACATGTTTGATAACAATGGACATGAACAAGATAGCCCAAATGTCGTGTAATCCTGCTGTGGGGGGTATTGCAAAAGGTCAGATAGTGCGCGAGATTGATGCACTAGGGGGTAAGATGGGTGAAGTGACAGATGCTTGTACCCTGCAATTCAGAATGCTTAATCGTTCTAAAGGACCTGCTGTATGGAGTCCTCGAGCTCAATGTGACCGAGGTAAGTTTATATGGAAATGGCGCGAAGTGTTGGATAACACAGATAACCTAAGAATCTGGCAAGATTGTGTATGCGAATTGACCACAAAACTCACTGATGATGGTATGCGCATTGTTACTGGTGTGAAGACCATTTGGGGAGCAGAAATATCAGCAAAGTGTGTTATCATCACTGCAGGTACGTTTTTGAACGGACTGATGCATATAGGAAGAAAGAAAATTGAGGGTGGTCGAATAGCAGAACCCGCAGCAAAGGGATTGACTGAGTCCTTGGTGGATTGTGGTATTCGTCAGGGTAGGATGAAAACAGGAACTCCTGTCAGGATAGACAAACGTAGTGTTGATTTTTCATTAATGGAGCGCCAAGATGGCGAAGAGGGTTGGTATAGATTTTCATACCTTGATTCTCAATCCTCATTACCACACTCACATCCTGAGTTGCAACATCTTCCTTGCTGGTTATGTATGACTAATGAAAAGGTACACGAGATATTAAAATCAGGATTGGCTGACTCTCCGCTTTATAATGGACAGATACAGAGTATCGGACCCAGATATTGCCCAAGTATCGAAACTAAACTGCATACATTTCCAGACAAGGACTTTCATCAGTTGTTTCTGGAACCAGAAGGGGAAACATCTAACGAGATGTATCTTAATGGGTTCTCGTCTTCTTTACCAATGGAGATACAGATAGATGCTTTGCGACAAATTCCTTGTCTTAAAAATGTTGAGGTTTACAGACCTGGTTATGCTATTGAATATGATTATTTTGATCCTACTCAATTAAATCATACACTTGAATCAAAAGTGGTAAAAAACCTTTTCTTGGCGGGGCAAGTGAATGGTACCACTGGATATGAAGAGGCGGCAGGTCAAGGGTTGATTGCTGGTATCAATGCCTCTCTGAGTTGTAAGGGCAAAGACCCATTCATTCTTCATAGAAACGAAGCGTATATTGGCGTGTTGATTGATGATTTAGTGACAAAAGGTGTTGACGAACCATACAGAATGTTTACTTCGCGAGCCGAATACAGAATTCTTCTGCGCCAAGACGATGCAGATATGCGTCTGACAGAAAAAAGTTACAAGATTGGACTTGCTTCGCAGGAACGCTATGATAGAATGATAACAAAGCGCGAGAAGATAGAAAATATCATTCGTTTTACAGAAAATTTCTCTATCAAAGCTACATACATAAATAAAGATTTAGAAAAAATAGGAACAACCCCACTGGAACGTGGATGTAAACTGATAGACTTGTTGCAAAGACCTGGAATTACTATAAATAATATGCGTCAGTGTATTAGAACTTTTGACGAGTTTTTGCAAAATGAATTGGAAATGTGTTCTAATAATTTTACATCCGAAATACTAGAAGCAACAGAAATACGCATTAAGTATCAAGGATATATCAACAGAGAACAAATGGTGGCTGACAAAATGATGAGGTTGGAAAATATCAAGATTGAGGGCAAGTTTGATTATCCCAATATGTCGCAAATTAGTATTGAAGCCCGACAGAAACTAGCAACTATTAATCCAAAGACCCTAGCTCAGGCCAGCAGAATTCCAGGTGTGTCACCTAGTGACATTAATGCTATGTTGGTACTATTGGGAAGATAAGAAAGTTAAGTAATAAATTAATTTTAATGGTAAATATATGAATAATCAGTATCTTTTAGACAATTTGAGATGTATTCCTGACTTTCCACAACCAGGAATTAATTTTCGTGATGTTACTACTCTCTTCAAAGACCCTAAATGCCTTGAAATAATGGAAGAGGAAATGTATGAATATTATAAAGATAAAGGCATAACTAAGATTGTCGGAATAGAATCAAGAGGTTTTATCATGGGTGCAATTCTTGCAAAACGTCTTGGAGCAGGACTCGTGTTGTGTCGTAAACCAGGTAAATTACCTGCTGAGACTTATAGTCTGAGTTTTGAAAAGGAATACGGACAAGACACTATTGAAATTCATAAGGATGCAATAAATGAAAATGATGTAGTGCTCATTCATGATGACCTTCTCGCTACTGGAGGCACCATCAAGGCAGCATGGGATCTTTGCAAAAAATTCAATCCAAAGAAGTGTTACATGAATTTCCTTATCGAAATTCGTGATGAGGGCTTGCAAGGACGTGAATTTCTTGGTCCAGACATCGATATAATGACTCTTATGAAAATCTGACATAAATTCATTGGTGGATTTATGGCCGATAGTGGTATTAAGAAACGGCTGAAGAATATTGTAGCATCCATGCCTGAAAATCCTGGATGCTACCAATATTTTGATGAGGAGGATAATATCATATATGTCGGGAAAGCTAAAAATCTGAAAAGACGTGTCAGTTCATATTTTCTGAAAACAGTCAACTCCAGAAAAACACAAATACTAGTCAGCAAGATTAGAGATATTCAATATGTAGTGGTTCCTACAGAAGAAGATGCTCTGTTGCTGGAAAATAATCTGATTAAAAAATACAAACCGAGATATAATATTCTACTGAAGGACGACAAGACATATCCTTCAGTATGTGTAACTCATGAATATTTCCCTCGGGTATTCAAGACTCGCAACACTCATTTGATGATTGATGGTAAAAAACTAGATGCAGATTACTTTGGACCCTTCTCGCATACAGGTACATTGAATAATATGTTGGAGTTGATTAATAAATTATATCCCCTACGCAGATGCCGTTTCAACATCACTCAAGAAGGAATTGACAACCAAAAATACAAGACCTGTCTGGAGTATCACATTAAGAACTGCAAGGCACCATGCGTAGGTTTGCAGTCTCATGATGACTATATGAAAGATGTGGATGCAGTGAAAGAGATATTAAGGGGTAATACGCGTGATGTTTGTGCAAAGCTTATGGAGAGGATGAAACGACTGGCTGAAGAAATGAGATTTGAAGAGGCTGAAGCTGTAAAAATCAAATACCAGACAGCACTCGCTTTTTGTGAAAAAACAGAAGTCATATCTCATTATTCGTATGACATAGACGTGTTTAGTATTGAAGATGATGAAAAATCGGCATTCATAAATTTCCTGCACGTCACAAAGGGGTGTATCAACCAAGCTTTCACCTTTGAATATGCCAAACGTACAGACGAAACTTTGGAAGACTTACTTGCACTGGGCATTGTAGAGATGAGAGAAAGATACCATAGTCAGTCAAAGGAAATTGTGTTGCCTTGCCCTATCAACATTGAATTGAATGGTATCACAATAACTATTCCTCAAAGGGGAGAAAAACGAACATTGCTTGATATCTCGCGTGCAAATGTGCGCCAATATAAATTCGACAAAGCCAGACAAGCAGAGAGGCTAAACCCAGAACAACGTAATACTAATCTTTTAAAGGAACTACAACGATTACTGCAACTTGAGAAACTACCTTATCACATAGAGTGTTTTGATAATTCTAATATCTCGGGCTCGGATGCAGTAGCAGGATGTGTGGTGTTTAAGGGAGCAAAACCTTCAAAAGGTGATTACAGAAAATATAATATTCGCACCATTACGGGTCCTGATGATTATGCTTCAATGGCAGAAGTAGTGTATCGACGTTATGGCAGAATCTTGGCAGAACATACAGATGACATTGATGCATACATTCCAGACCTAATAATAGCAGACGGAGGAAAGGGACAAATGGCTGTCATTAAGAAAATAATAGAAGAACTCCACCTGCACATCCCTATTGCAGGTTTGGCTAAAGATAATCGTCATCGTACTTCTGAATTACTTGTATATGATAAGAGTGGAGAAGAAATAATCACAGTGGGAGTAGATATAAAGGCCCCCATATTTCAGTTGTTGACCAGAATTCAGGATGAGGTACATAGATATGCAATCTCGTTTCATCGTGACAAACGCAGTAAACATCAAGTTGCTTCAGAACTTGACAACATCAAAGGTATTGGCACACAGACTATTCAATTATTGCTAAAGCATTTCAAGAGTGTAAAGAGAATAAAGGAAGCTGATATAGACAGCATAGCAGAAATAATAGGCAAGGCAAAGGCTCAAATCATTACTGAATATCTGCATTTATAACGACAACGACAACTAATATAACGTCTAGGCGACAACTAATAAAAAAAGGAGTCATTTAAAACTCCTTATCTTTATGCTAACTTAGCAAGGTGCAATGCAGCACCTGACTTCAAATTGGCTGCCTTATTCTTGTGAATAACGTTTTTCTTTGCCAACTTGTCAAGCATCTTCTGAAGCTTTGGAAGCATTTCCTTTGCCTCAGCTTCACCAGCCTTGCGGAAATCACGCAATGCATTACGCATAGTCTTTGCGTAATAATGATTGTGTTCTTTTCTTTTTGCATTCTGGCGAATACGCTTTAATGTTGATTTGTGGTTTGCCATTTGTTATTTATTTATTATTTCATTCATTGTAGTCCCTAGCAGAATCGAACTGCTCTTTAGAGAATGAAAATCTCTCGTCCTAGCCGATAGACGAAGGGACCAGCCTGTGGCTTACGCCTAGCAAAATAAGCCTTAACGTATTTTGCGGATGCAAAGGTAGAAAAAATATTTATATCTACAATGCTTTTTGAGCTTTTTTTTTTAATTTTGCGTTTGATATGGAAAAAATTAGGGGTTTTATATTGCGCACAAATAAGTTTAACGACAAAAAACAGATTGTTGAGATGTATTCTGAGGCGCGTGGCAGATTATCCATCGTTATGCCTTTAAAGATAAAACTCTTTCCGCTATGCATAGTAGAGATTAGTTTGGAATTTCACCACAACCGACAATTACAAGCAATAGGCAATGCGACAGCAGTAAACATACTTGGATTGACAAATAATCTAAGGATAAATACCGTAAAGTCTATGATGGCATTGTTTATTGCCGAGTTCTTGTCGAAAGTATTGCGTGAGGAAGAATCAAATACACCTCTTTATATATATATAGAAAATGCGTTAAAATGGCTTGATACGGCAAATGGCGATTTTGCTAATTTTATTATTGTATTGATGATTAAACTAACAATGTTTATGGGCATCTCTCCTAATCTTGAAGGATATACCCGAGGGGCGTTTTTTGATTTAGTAGATGGTTGCTTTAGTTCTTCGCCACCCTCGGCACATAAATATCTCCATCCCGAAGAGGCTCAGGTTATTCCATACCTGATAAGGATGAACTTCACCAATATACATCGTCTTCCATTTTCACGTTACCAACGTCAACGTTGTATGCAAGTCCTGGAAGAATACTACAATATACACTTGGCTTTTTTTTCACCAATGAAATCAATGGAAATACTTAGTTCTGTGTTTGATTGAAAAGGTATTTTGACGTTTATATATCATTTGACATTAATTGCCTCATCTGAATATTGAAACAACTCATTATCACCGTCACTATCACCATATACATATAGGTAATAATTTTCTCTAAACGGCTCATGTGCTTGAAATCTTCTAAGTTTTTCCTTACCATAGCAATTCATTGTTTTAAATTTGCCTGTTAATAAGCCCTTCTCATCGGTTTCAGCGCCAGTGGCAATTATGTTGTCAATATTATGTTTCTTGCAAAAAGGCAAAATCCAATCTTCTATGCTAGCAGAAATAACATATATTTTTGTTCCATTCTTTTGATGTGTTTGAAGTTCTTGTAAGATATCCTTTCTTATAAAGCCCTCAATTTTATTTGAAAATCTAACTCCAGCTTTTTTGAATTTGCTATATTTCATTCCTTTATAGAAATATGAGAAAATCATTTGCTTGGTTTTCCAATTAGGAATTACATTTAATTTC
>JAGHSE010000396.1 GCA_018066015.1 Candidatus Colivivens equi | reverse complement strand
AGCAAGATGCAAAGAAAAAGCCAAAAACATCAAAATAGCAATAACGCCCATAGTTCGTTAATTATTTATTTTTGCGGGGAATTAATAGAACACCCCTTTATTGTTAATACTAATTTATTTCGGTTATCTTGATAATTATATTCTACTTTGTCAACCAACTCCGAATAAAGAAAAATACCCAAGCCTCCTATCTGGCAATCTTCCGTGGACTGTGATATTTCCGGATTGTCATTTTTCGTTGGATCATATGGAACACCTGTATCTTCTATAGTAAATGACAAATAGTTATCTCCGTGTTGTACCTTAATATATATAGTACCAGCAGTATTATTTGGATAAGCATAATGAATAATATTGACAACAGCCTCTTCAATGGCAAGTTGGATGTTAAATAATCTACTTCTGTCTATTCCATATCTATCACACATTATCTCAACCCACACTCCTAATCGGGTAGTTTCTGATACGTCATTTTGCAGTTCTATATAGTCTTCAGGTGAATATCTCATCATTAGCATCGTTATATCATCACTCTGCAAGGAATCTTGAGCATGATACTCAACTCTTCCTAATACTCGATTTACTATTTGTTCCAACGAATCATTTTGGCTGATTGACCTCATTAACTCCAATGTACGTTCTTCGCCAAATAGTTTATGATTGATATCCTCTGATTCAATAACTCCGTCAGTGTATAGGAACAACATATCTTCTGGAGCTAATGAAAATTCAAACTTTGAATATATTTCATCTTCAAATACTCCAACTGCTGCACCTGTCGATTTTTTAATAAAGTCTGCCTCGTAGGTATCTTGTTTTTTTCTTATTAAGATAGGATAATTATGGCCGGCGTTGCAACAGGTCACATTTCCAGTAGCTAAGTCTATCACTCCAAGAAACAACGTACAAAACATACTATTATCAGAGATTGATGCATGTTCATTTAAGCGCGATACAATTTTATCTACATCTGATTCTGTCTTTGCTATAACCTTTATTAATATACGCACAATTGCCATATACATAGATGCAGGCACTCCTTTGCCCGACACATCTCCAATACAGAAATACACTTTCCCCTGTTGATAGAAATAATCAAACAGGTCTCCGCCTACCATCTTTGCTGGTTGTAATAAACCATATATTTCTAGTTGATTATACTTGCAATGCTTTTCTTTATTATCGGGCACCATAGACTTCTGAAGTGCTGCTGCAATCTTCAAGTCTTGATTCATAGCAGCATTGCTTTCTGATACTTTCTTGAGATTATATGTAAATGGGTGTATAATTCGGTAAATGCCAATACACAATATTACAAATACTATGAATATCAACCACAAACCATCTACCACCATTTGCTTTGTCAATTCTGTAGCATCTCTCTCTATCAGTTCTTCAGGATACACATAGCACGCAGCCCATTTTGTACGCTTTATCGGAGCATAGTAACAATAATATTCACTTTTTCCATTTATCTTGCAGAACCCTCTTTCACCTCGTATCATCTTTTGGGTTATAGCTGCTATCTCTTCATTTTTTTGATTGGAATCATTTAGGATATTAGTGCCTTGCGATGACGAACCATTTTGATTCTGATATATATAGTCTCCACGATTTGTTATCACGCTTAATTGGCAACCTTTGCTCTGTTTGGTTTCTTCAAATGCCTGCTGAATGAAATCGAGCGAAAGCGTAGAACAAAGCACTGCAATTACTTTCCCATTACTATCTGTTATTGGAAATGAGTATGACACACGCATAATCTTGTCGCTCACACTTGTGTAGGGTTTTGACCAAACACTACGTCCCTTTATGCCAGCCAACCAGTTTTCGTCTTGATTTTCAAAATTGATATAATGGAAACCCTCTTCTACTGCATCAATAAACAAGGTGTCTCCAGTCTCCTTTTGAATGTAAATAGTTGGCGCATATTCTGACGATATACCTGTCACAGCGCCTGGTAAATACTCAATAGTGACTGCAGAAATATCTTCACACGAATTTAATACATTTTCCAAAAATTCTTTGACCAGTTTTGGGTCATGAAGTACATACCTTGCGCCGTTTGACATTGTATTAGTAACTGTTTCTACTATTTGCAAACGTGCATCTATCCAATCCAACGACCAACCCATCACTGTTGATATTTCATTGTAGGTCTGTCTTACTGACTTTTGATATGCAGTTTGCACAGTTATTACTGACATGATGATATAATACAACAAGACTACCCCAACTACATAGGCTGAAATCTTGAACACTACACTACTGATTGGTTTTGAAAATTTAAACATCATTCGTCATTGTCTGCGTTTCAAAACTAATTTATGGTGGGTTCTATAAATTCATTTCTTGCGATTTTGAGGTTTGTTCCGAGCAGGTTGCTGTGCGGAAGGAAGGAATTATGCGGGCATAATGACTGACTGACAAACAGTAAGATACCGGAACAAAACCA
>JAGHSE010000148.1 GCA_018066015.1 Candidatus Colivivens equi | reverse complement strand
CCCCTAAACACACTATTCACAAATTCTCATAAACACACATATATATATTAGTAAAGAAGGTGTGCCACGATTGAAGTGACACACCATTTTTTTGTAGTGGTTAAGACACTTCCTATTTCAGTCACAGGAATAGTAAGCATCTTGTGGTCCCGAAGGATTTTTGCCACAATAAGCAGGATACATGCCACATGTCTCCGCATCCTTCTTCTCATCACAATCTACTTCAAGTTTCCATAGTCCGTGCAGATTGCAATAAGCATACACTCCCACTACTTGTATATTGCATACGCAGAATTTATATTCAGTTCTATCTCCAGGGTGCAGATGAATGAAGAATCCACCATGTTTGCTACCCTGAGTTTTGAAATCTACATATATCCACTTGATGAAATGCTCTTTTGTCATAGGATGAGGTTCCTTTCCAATCTTTATACATACATAGCAGTCATCAACAATCTCCATTACTGGAACGTGGTATTCCACCTTGCCGTCACTCGTATTAGCCTTCAATACTTCCATTTCTCTTCCACAACAATGAGGAACTACACCACTATTTTCCATGTTTACCAAAATATTGCCACAAATAGGACAATGATAAAAAAAAGTCTCTTTCTTGTTCATAATCAATTTCATTTTTAAAAAATTACACCATAATTCTACATCTATCAGTTTATACCAATTTTTCTCAATCTTGCTATATTGTCGGCCTGATTAACCCAGATGAGATTCGACGTATTATATTTTCTCCTTTTAGCCTCTTTTAGAATCTTAGAGACAACCTCTTGTTTCAAATTCGGAGTACGTGCCAGAATCCATAAATATTTGTCGGACTTCCCCCCAATCAAGGCATACGAATAATCTGCAGCAAGCATGAGAACTCTATAATCAGAATAGAATGGCCAAAAAAACGAAACACGCATCAGTCCTGAAACATCAGTTAGTTTTGCTTTCCCTATAGATTGCTTCTGTTTACCATTCTTAATACCAGTATTTTTTACCATCAAACTTCCATCATCATTCAAAGCATAAAAAGCGGAAGTATTAGTCTGTCCACGTTCAAAACTATGGTCAAACCTGGCAATTTCATACCAACGTCCTAGATAACGGTCTAAGTCTTCAATTTTGACAGGAGAATTATCCACGTCAGTCTGAGCTTCACAAGTTGCAAACGGAAAAAAACAAGTAAATAACATAATACCTAAAAACAATTTCATGTTCATAATCATTTTAATACATTATAAAAATTAAACATACCTTACGCACTCTTTTGCAGATATTTTCTTTCACCGAGCCATCTGTCATATTGCAGGAGTGAAGCCTTGCAGTCACTCACCATAATCAGCATTCCGAGTACATCTCTCATAGATTCCTCCTCTTCAACCTGTTCGTCAACAAACCATTGCAAACGACTACAAGTAGCGAAGTCGTCTAGCTCCTTAGCCATTTTCATCAATCCATTGATTGATTTTGTCACATTACGCTCATGTTCCAACGAGTCCTTTATCATGTCAAATGCGTTTTTCCATGATTTCTGCTCCACCACATTAATTGAAAATAAATCAATTCTTGCACCCCTGCTCAGCATATATTTCTGAAGGATGCGGGCATGATCAAGTTCTTCTAACCACTGGATAAACATCCATTGCGACAATCCTGTCATGCCCTTAGTTTCAGCATCCAGGCTCATGGCTAAGTACAAGTAAGCAGATTCATACTCCATGTTAATTTGCCTGTTCATTGCCTCTTCAATTCTCTTTTCCATAAAACAATCCTTTCTTTTTTACTATAAAAATATTAATACTTATTTGAGCCGTGCTCACTCTCTATACAAAGCCACTGCTTTTCTGCCGCAAAATTAGGATAAGAATAAATAGATGATAATAAAAGA
>JAGHSE010000382.1 GCA_018066015.1 Candidatus Colivivens equi | reverse complement strand
ATACTACAGATATGAAAAAGATTGTAATGACATTTATTCTTTGTCTATGCTCAATATTCACTATGCAGGCAAAGGAGAGACACATCAGATTAGTCATGGTGTTTAAAGATGAGACAACTGCTGAATTTAATCTTACTGATAGACCAAAAGTGAAATTCCATCAGGATAAAACTTATGTAACGTATCAAACATATACTTTCGAATTTAAGACTCAGGATATTAATACATTTGAATTCATTGCTGCTGACAATACAGAATATGCAAACAGAATGTGCGTGCTTGATGTCAATCAAACAGAAGGGGTGATTTTACTTAAGCAGGCAACGGATGGCCACGACTCAAGCACTTCATTATCCTCGCTGGACAAAGGTGAGTTTGAATTTAAGATAGGCAATAGTTATTCGTTTAAATTGATTAAGAAATGAGAAGGGTTTTATTTATATTATTGTGCACGTTATATTTAAGTGATATTCATGCACAAGATATTACTGTCATTGACGGAAAAGTATTTCAACTGAATGACATTAAGAACATAAAGGTGACAAATGAGAATAAGACTTTTGATGGCAAACTTCCAGAATTGCTTAGCAAAGATAAGTCAATATCACTATTCTATCAAGCACTGGAGGCTACTCATCTCAATGATTCTCTTATTGCATACATTGATATGGACTACTCCGTAGGCAAAGATTCAACTGATTGGACTAATGACAATTTGTGTATCCCTGCTGCTCAGGAATATGATAATGTTGCATATATGCCTGTGAGATACATTAAATATACTGTCTTTGCCGAACCTGATGAAGTCTTTGCAAACAAATATGGTGTTACTAATCTTGAAGGATTGAAGGCATTGGCAAGACAACTCTATGACCCAATGTATCCAGATGATGCTGGGATTAGCGACCTTACCGACAGAAGAAATTCGCTCAATAGGTTTGTGGCATACCACATGCTACCATTTCAGGCTTCTTATTATCAGTTGACTGCAGTAGATGGTCCGAATAGTACTCTTGCGGGGCTTTTCAACAGAAGAAAGTTGGATATTGCTGATTGGTATGAAACCATGATGCCACACTCGCTAATTAAATTCTCATTTCCAATAGGTACTGCGTCTGGCTTGTATATTAATCGTAGAGGCATCATGAATAGATCAGATTCTAGAGGTGTTATGATTGAGGGGGCAAAAGTTGCTACTCCTGAGGAAATGGGCAATAACATAGCTGTAAATGGTATTTACTATTATGTTGACGATATTTTGGCATTTGACCAGAACACTCAAAACAATATTATCGGTGCCGAACGCCTTCGCATAGATTGCACTACACTTTCGCCAGACTTCATTACAAGTGGTGCACGCGGACATTATACAAAGTCAGATATTGAAGATGGAAAATATGGTCTTGAGGGTCAAAAGGCAAACGCAGAAAACAACAGCAATACTTGTCTCGGATTCAAGGGGCAGTTCACGAAGAACTTCAAGTTTGATGATGAACAGACTCATGTACATGTGAGAAACAGGGTCTTGAGTTTCTATTCATATCAAGGAGATGAAGTGATATTCTCAGGATCATTTGATGTAACTGTAAAACTGCCTCCTGTACCAGAGGGCGATTACGAATTAAGACTCGGTTCCTGTTTTGGGTACGGCTGCAGAGGAGTAGTACAATATTTCTTCGGTACTGAGAACAATATGGTTGCATGTGGAATGCCACAAGATATGCGTCCTGATGGCAATTCTATAGGATGGGAGTCTGACAAAAATCTTGGTAATACACTTGCCATCCAGAATTTTGATATTGAATTTCATAAGAAGGGTTGGATGAAAGGTATATACTACAGCTCTTCAGAGAACCCAAATGGTACAAATCAGATAGATCATCGTTACCAACCAGAGACTTTGCGTAAAATAATTACTCGTTTCCACTCTGATGGTAAGTCGGACTACTATTTACGTATGAAACAAGTATTGGATCAACCAACTATCGCCATGGCTTTTGATTATATAGAGCTGTGTCCGAAATGTGTTTACGACAACGAATATTATAACGAAGATAAATGGTAGAAT
>JAGHSE010000369.1 GCA_018066015.1 Candidatus Colivivens equi | reverse complement strand
CCATATAAGTATACCATAAACAATCAGTGTTCTAATACTCATTTCGTTGAGCAAAAATGTATATAGAGGACCATCAAACCAATAATAATAAAGCATGACCAACATCGTAATTATCAAATAGTTTGTTTTCCTTCTAAACGTCCTGTCAATAATCCTCGCTAAAAATGTCATTACAAATATTGCCAAAAACAATAATCCATACCCACCTACCAACAAACCATCAATAAAAGGCGTAGTTCCGGAACTATGAGCGACACCTGTTGGATATCCGTCGATAACAAATGTTTGATAACGAGCAGAACCCCTTATTGCTAAAATTGCACTTGCTCTACTAAAATCAAAAAGTGAATTGCTGCATTCACCTTCGTCAACTAAGTACAAATAGCCCGTGAGGAATCGCCTATTGAAAGGTTTGACAATGTAATTTTTACTTGTAGGATTTGTATATGTACCAACTACTTCCTCTTCATCTGCTGCACTAATTGCATCACGCAAGCTGTCTGAATGTCTAAAAGTTTCGACAATAGGATAAAGAACGAGCACAACCGCTAAGATAGGCAAGAATTTTATGATCACACCCTTAAAATCCTTACCATAATACATTAATTCATAAATTAATATGGGTAAGAATATCATTATCATAGCACTCTTTGACATTCTTATATACACTTCTGCAAGAGACCATAAGAAGAGTAATCCTATTAATCCCTTATTGCTGCGATTTTCGTTTTTATTATGTACATAAATAGAAAGAGCAAATATTGGGATCAGGGTTGTTCTGAAGAACTGAATAATACCAGATAGATGAAATGGGAGCCTTGTATTCTCTACACCCATCTTGCCGATACCCACAATATAACTTATAATCGTGGCTGCAAATGCTAGAAGAAACACAATTTTTGTGTTAAAATTCGGAGCATAAATAGTAAAAGGGGTAGGTGCTTCTGCTTCTTTACCTTTCTCGCAGAATATATTCAAGGCAAGAAAATATAAGCACATGACAAATGTTGATATAATTGCCATGTGATTAAAAGAGCTATCATTAATTGCACTACAACTCAACGTAAATTGAGAAGGTGTGAATTTGAATGCAGGTATCACAATGAATGTACATGTCATATAGATATAAAGCCACCAATGAGCAATAGCCATATAACACTTTCTACTTATAAAGAACAAGGCCTCAAGTATAGTTATAATAAAAGCAATATAACAATAAAAGGGCAAATCATACCTAAAGACGAGAAATGCCTCCAGTATTAAAGTAAGTGCAATGATTTTAGTCTTCATTATTATACCTTTTCTTTTATTGCCATGTAGATAGAATCCATCATTTCTGTATATTTTCTAAGATAGGCATCTGTGAATAATTTGCACTTTTCAGAATCAAACTTTAGTATCTTATCAAGGATAAGCTGTGGTGATGGGAATCTACTAAACAAATTCAAGTCACAATGACGATTCTCTAGGAAGTTTGCAAGACTAAGAATATGATAAATCTTACTAGATTTTTCATTGACGAATAGGCGCATTTTAGCAATGCCATAATTATCAAGACTATAGAAAGGTACTGAATTATGCATTGCTACAACAAGAGGGTGCATATTGTGGCCTATGTAACCTGATGCATACTTAATTATAGCATACCAATCCAGTGGATCTAAAGGTATGTCTATAACTTTATCAAAACTATGATTCAAATGTATACCCTGTGGGAATGAAAGCAAAACGCATTCATATCCTTTCTCTTTAGCCAGATTTTTGAAGTCTTTTGTCCATTTATCGTTGATTTTGTGGTTGTTGAAGAGGCTGAAAAGAATGTATTTCTCAGGAAGATCAAACTTTTTTAGAATAGCTTCTTTTGATGGTACAAAATCAACATTGTAATTAAATGCAAAAACAGGATCTGGAGTTACTGTTGGCACCACCTTACCTTTTGAAATGCACTTATACATTTTTTGAGTCCAATCATCACGTACTGAGATAAACTTATATGCCTTTACTCTTTCATACATTCCTGCCTTCAATTTGGAAGAGAACTGTTTATAGGCACTATTCTGACAAGATGCAGACAATATAGCTATTGGACGAGGCTTATCAAGATAATCATTGAAAGTTCCCCAGAAGACATTTGGAAAGCACTGGTCTTCTGGAAGATGTCTAACTGATATTATTCTTCTTGAGGGGAACAATATTCTTGAAAAGAAAGGATGATGTTGAGCAACAGCATCGCTTCCAATTATAATAGCTTCAATTTTATGTGCTTCAATTTCCTTTGCTACATCTTCTGCTGTTCTACATAATTTTGTTTCGTTATAGTACTTAGCTCTGAATGATTCATGAACTATCCTTTGTTCCGGAACAATGGTTCTAATATACCCCTTTTCTAGTGTAGATGGCATCCAGCTGATCACAAATGGTTCATGGCCATTCTTCTTTACATTTTCGACAGTAGATAACAACTGCAAATTTGCTCCGAAGTTGCATGCTGCATTATATGCTATTA